>NZ_JBOZRT010000033.1:0-168376 GCF_050789165.1 Azospirillum sp. | reverse complement strand
CCTGGCCGGCGAAGTTGCCGATGCCGGCGGAGAGGTTCTGGACGTTGGCGGCGTTGGACGGCCCGAACAGGCCCTTGGAGCGCTGCATCACCGTGGCGCCCTGGAGCGCGGTGTTGCCGATGCCCGCCGCGGTGTTGCCGACCGTGGCGGTCGAGCCGCCGGAGAACGGGCCCTTGGAGCGCTGCATCACCAGCGCGCTCTGACCGGCGAAGTTGCCGATGCCCGCCGCGGTGTTCGAGACGTTCGCCGTGTTCGGGCCGGCGAACAGGCCCTTGCCCCTCTGCATCACCGTCGCGCTCTGCTCGGCGACGTTGCCGATGCCGGCCGCCGTGTTCGAGACATTGGCGACGTTCTGCGCCATGGCGGGGGCCGACAGCAGGGCCAGGGTGGCGAAGCCGGCGAGGAGCGAGGTGCGGATCATGGGGTCGGTCTCCTGTCTGAGGGGGGCCGGCGCTCTGTCGCGTCCGGCGTGTTGTCGATGACAGGAGACTAGCGGGGGCGGACCGGGGCGGATGTGAGCCGGGCCACAAAGGGCGTTTGATTGTCTGGGGCGTGGGAAGGTGGCTGCGCTGGGCCCCCCTCCTAGCCTCCCCCACGTCGCGGGGGGAGGGTTTGGGTGGGGGCCCGATGCGAAGACCTATGACGCCTGCTGCGCCGCCGCCTTCCCC
The DNA here is from genome assembly GCF_050789165.1 of Azospirillum sp. Classification (NCBI taxonomy): domain Bacteria; kingdom Pseudomonadati; phylum Pseudomonadota; class Alphaproteobacteria; order Rhodospirillales; family Azospirillaceae; genus Azospirillum; species Azospirillum sp. Next base: position 167,708 of record NZ_JBOZRT010000033.1, on the reverse strand, counting down.
TCATCGACCACCGCGCCGCTGTCGGTGTCGATGATGCGGACGTCCTCGTACTCGTGGCTCTGGCGGAGTTCGTTGGCCTTCTTGATGGCGCCGTCCAGGGTGTCCCGTTTCAGGCTGATGACCCCCATCGTGCCGCCGGCCATGACGTGATAGCGCACGCTGTCCTCCCTGCTGATTTGGCCCTCAGCATACAGCAACCGCCGGCGCCACCAAGGCTTCCGAACGGAGGGGGCTGCGGCCTTACGCCGCCAGCCGGTTGGAGTCGCGGATCTCGCGCAGGAAGTCCTCGACGTGGTGCTCCAGCGCCTCCGACTGCCGGACCAGCTCGTCCGCCGCGTCGGCCACCGCCTGCGAGGCGCCCAGCGTGCCGTCGGCGGCGCGCGAGACGTCGGTGATGTGCAGGTTGATCTCGTCGGTGCCGTGCGCCGCCTGCGCCACGTTGCGGCTGATCTCGCCGATGGCGGCGTGCTGCTCCTGGATCGCCGCGGCGATGGAGGAGGAGGTCTCGTGCACCTCGCCCACGGTGCGGGCGATCTCGCGGATGGCGGCGACGGCCTGGTCGGTCTCCGCCTGCACCACGGCGATCTGCGACGCGATCTCATCCGTCGAGCGGGCGGTCTGCGTCGACAGGCCCTTCACCTCGTGCGCCACCACGGCGAAGCCCTTGCCCGCCTCGCCGGCGCGGGCGGCCTCGATGGTCGCGTTGAGCGCCAGCAGGTTGGTCTGGCCGGCGATGTCGCGGATCAGGTCGACCACCTGCCCGATCTTGCCGGCGGCCTCGGACAGGCCCTGCACCACGCCGTCGGTCCGCGCCGCCTGCTCCGACGCAAGCCGCGCGACGGAGGAGGAGCGCTCGACCTGCCGGCCGATCTCCTGGCTGGCGGCGTTCAGCTCCTCGGTCGCCGCCGCCACGGTCTGCACGTTGGCCGAGGCCTGATGGCTGGCCGCCGCCACGGCGCTGCTCTGGGCGCTGGTCTGCTGGGCGTTCGACGACATGGCGTTGGCCGAGCCCTGCAGGCGTTCGATCACCTTGCCGATGGTCAGGACCATGCCCTTGACGCGCTGCTCCATGCTGTCGGCCATGGCGAGCATGGCGCGCTTGCGCTCCTCGATGGCGCGGCGCTCGTGCTCCTCGTGCTCGGTGCGCATCCGCTCGATGCGGATGACGTTCTCGCGGAACACCTGGACGGTGCGGGCCATGTCGCCGATCTCGTCGGCGCGGTCCACGGCCGGCACCTCCAGGTCGGTGCGGCCCTCGGAGAGCGCCAGCATGGTGCCGCGCATGGCGGCGATCGGGGTGGCGATGGAGCGGCTCATCCACCAGGCGGCCCCCAGCACGGCGGCCAGCACGACGGCGAAGATCGAGGCCTGCTCGATCACCTTCTGGCGGAACACCGCGTCCACGTCGTCCACGTAGATGCCGGTGCCGACCACCCAGTCCCAGCCGGCGATGCGCTCGACGTAGGAGATCTTCGGCGACGGTGCCTCGCCCTTCGCCTTCGGCCAGGAATAGGGGAAGAAGCCGGCGCCGTCCCGCCGCGCCACGTCGATGAAGCCCTGGAAGATCGAGAAGCCGGTGGGGTCGCGCACGTCCAGGACGCTCTGCCCGACGCGCTCCTTCAGCCCGGCCGGGTGCATCAGCAGCACGCCGTTCAGGTCGTTGACCCAGAAGTAGTTGTTGCCCTCGTAGCGGAGCGTGCCGATCGCCTCCAGCGCCGCCTTCTTCGCCTCCTCGACCGGCATCGCGCCGGTGCGCGCCAGGTCCTGGTAGCGCAGCGCCAGGCTGGAGGCGGCGTCCACCAGGTCGCGCGTCTTCATCTGGCGGTCGTTCATCAGCTCGGCGCGCAGGCTGGTCAGCGCCACGGCGGCGATGACCACCATGCCCACCAGGGCGACCGACGCCATGGCCGTCAGACGGCCGCGGAGCTTCAACGAAAAGGCCATGATCACGCTCGTGCAACGGAAGGGTCATAGAACCGCCCCGGTCGAGGGGCGGCGCACCATAAACGATTCGAGTCGATTGCTTAACTGGACAATTTGCGGCCCAGGCATGTCCATGAACGGATTATGGGAATATGCAAAAAGGCTGATCTTTGCTCCGGCGCGGACCCACCCCCGCCCGGACCCGTTCCAGCAGGGTCGAAGCGGGGAGGGGGCACGATGATCAACGACCTCTGGTACAAGAACGCGGTGGTCTATTGCCTGAACCTCAGCACCTTCATGGACGCCGACGGCGACGGGGTGGGGGACTTCAAGGGGCTGATGCGCAGGCTCGACTACCTGCACGGGCTGGGGATCACGGCGATCTGGCTGATGCCGTTCCAGCCCTCGCCGGGGCGCGACCACGGCTACGACATCAGCGACTACTACAACGTCGATCCGCGCTACGGCACGCTGGGCGATTTCGTGGAGTTCACGCACGCCGCCAAGTCGCGCGGCATCCGGGTCATCATCGACCTGGTGGTCAACCACACCTCCGACCAGCACCCCTGGTTCCAGGAGGCGCGCCGCGACCCCAGGTCCCGCCATCGCGACTGGTACGTCTGGTCCGACAAGAAGCCGGCCAACGCCGAGACCGGCATGGTCTTCCCCGGCGTGCAGAAGACCACCTGGACCTACGACAAGCTCGCCAAGGCCTACTATTTCCACCGCTTCTACGAGTTCCAGCCCGACCTCAACACCGCGCACCCCGAGGTGCACGCGGAGATCCTGAAGATCATGGGTTTCTGGATCGAGCTGGGGGTGGCCGGATTCCGGATGGACGCGGTGCCCTTCATCATCTCCGAGAAGGGGCCGGAGGTGGACAAGCCGGTCGAGCACTTCGACATGCTGCGCTCGTTCCGCGAGTTCGTGCAGTGGCGCAAGGGCGACGCCGTGCTGCTGGCCGAGGCCAACATCCTGCCGCAGGACGACATGAAGTACTTCGGCGAGGACGGCGACCGCATGCACATGTGCTTCAACTTCCAGGTCAACCAGGCGCTGTTCTACGCGCTGGCCAGCGCCGACACCCGGCCGCTGGGCAAGGCGCTGAACGCCACCGAGCCGCGCCCGGCGACCGGCCAGTGGGGCCTGTTCCTGCGCAACCACGACGAGCTGGACCTCGGCCGCCTGACCGAGAAGCAGCGCCAGACGGTGTTCGCCGCCTTCGGCCCCGACCCGTCCATGCAGCTCTACGACCGCGGCATCCGCCGGCGCCTCGCGCCGATGCTGGACGGCGACCGGCGGCGGCTGGAGCTGGCCTACAGCCTGCTGTTCACGCTGCCGGGCACGCCGGTGCTGCGCTACGGCGACGAGATCGGCATGGGCGACGATCTGTCGCTGCCCGAGCGCGAGTGCGCCCGCACCCCCATGCAATGGTCCACCGAGCCGAACGGCGGCTTCACCAAGGCGAAGAAGCCCGAGGTGCCGGTGATCAGCGGCGGCCCCTATGGATTCGAGCGGATCAACGCCGCCATCCAGCGCCGCAACCCCGACGCGCTGCTGAACTGGATGGAGCGCATCATCCGCATGCGCAAGGAGTGCCCGGAGATCGGCTGGGGCGCCTTCACCGTCATCGACGCCGGCGACCCCGGCGTGCTGGCGCTGCGCTATGACTGGCGCAACAACGCCGTGCTGGCCGTGCACAACCTGAAGGACAAGCCCTGCGAGGTGACCTTCGACCCCGGCCCGACCGGCGCGTCGCCCCGCCTGATCAACCTGTTGAGCGAGGAGCACGCCGACGTCGGCGAGGACGGCCGCACCTGTCTGGTGCTGGAGGCCTACGGCTACCGCTGGTTCCGCGTGGGCGGGCTGGACTACATCCTGCGGCGCTCGGACCTGTGACACGGACGCATTTTGTCCGTGTTGCATTTTTCGGTTTGGTGTCTGAACAAGTTTGGTTACACTCTGAACAAACGCCGGAAACATTTCGCTGCTAGGTTTTGCGGCGGGGCAATATGGAGGGGGAACCATGCTCACCGACCGGACGTTCGGCGCCAGGATCCAGCAGGAATCGGGACGCGTGCTGTGCGCCTTGAGCGGCATGCTCACCTACAACAGCTATGGCACCTTCCGCCCGCTGTTCGAGGCGGTGAACGCGCACGGCGCGGGGGACGTGGTGCTGGACCTGCGGGAGCTGCACTTCCTCGACTCGAACGGCCTGGGCATGCTGCTGGTGCTGGGCGAGCGCATCGCCGCCACCGGCCGCCGCATGCGCCTCGTCAACATCCCGCCCAAGGTGGACAAGGTGCTGGCGCGCACCCGCACGCACGAGATGCTGGGGGCGGCGTAGCTGTTGCGGACCGCGGTTAGGCTGACCTAGGCAATCCCGGGCGCGGAACACAAGGAAGCGCCAACAGGCACCATCGTGCCGGTGGACCCGCGCATTCGTGAGGTCCGCGGCAGTTTCCCGCCGCCAGCGGACCGGCGCAAGAACCTCCGTCTGCGTGTGACCTCCCTGTCGCCTGGAACGGGATCGGCTGACACTGCGGCCGGCACGGCGTATGTATCTCCCCCCTCCAGCACGGGAGAGAGCGATGAGGAAGAGACCGCAAAGAGCGCGGCGGGCGGGTAAGGGGCGATCGTCTCGACCGGCCGTGGTGGCGTCTGAAACCAAGGCACTCCCGCCGGCGAAGCGCCCGGCCCGCAGAACATCACGGGATCTGTCCACGACCGACACGGGTCAGTTCCTCAGCCCTGAGCAGCAGTATCTCCTGCGGGTGCGACGCGAGGCGGAGCGCCGCCAAGCCAGGAGGCAGCGGGCCTACGTAGGGGGCGCCCTGGTGGCGACCGTCGGTGTGGCGACCGTCATCGCGTGGCTGGCGAACTGGATCTGACGGTCGCCGGGCTCCAGGCAACGGCGGCGCCGGCCCGTGGTGCGATGAAAGCGCCCGGTTTCGTCTCACACAGTTGGAGGGAAGCGGGCAAAGCCACCACCTCGGCAGCTGCCGTTGCAAAACCTGCAGCCTTTCACGGAAGCGAACGCGCTCGGACTTCCGCGAATATTGTGGCCCGACACGCTACCGCCGCCCGAACAGCTTCTCGATGTCCGCCAGCTTCAGCTCCACGTAGGTGGGCCGGCCGTGGTTGCACTGGCCGGAGTGGGGGGTGGCCTCCATCTGGCGCAGCAGGGCGTTCATCTCCTCGACGTTCAGCGGCCGGCCGGCGCGCACCGAGCCGTGACAGGCCATGGTGGCGCACACCTCCTCCAGCTTCTCCTTGAGCGACAGCGCGTCGCCCAGCTCCGACAGCTCCTCGGCGAGGTCGCGGACCAGCCCCTTGACGTCGGCCTGGCCGAGCAGCGCCGGTACCTCGCGCACCATCAGGCAGCCGGGGCCGAACGGCTCCAGCACCAGGCCCAGCTGCGCCAACTCCTCGGCGCGCGCCGCGAGGCGGTTGGCGGAGGGCTCGTCCAGTTCCACCACCTCGGGGATCAGCAGGCCCTGGCGCTTCACGCCGCCGGCGATCATGGCGTCCTTCATGCTCTCGTAGACGAGGCGCTCGTGCGCCGCGTGCTGGTCGACGATGACGATGCCCTGGCTGGTCTGCGCGACGATGTAGGTGTTGTGCACCTGGGCGCGCGCCGCGCCCAGCGGGTGCTCGTCGAGCGGCGGGGCGGCGGGTCTGGGCGGGGCGTACTCCGGCGCGCGCGCCGCCGGTGTCGCTTCGAGGCCCGACAGCGGCGCCTGGAACGCCGCCGCACGGTCGGCCAGCCCGCGCGGCGGCGGGGCCGGCGGCGTGTAGGAGTCGCGCCAGCGCGCCGCCCCGCCCCCCCACGGCCCGCTCGACGCCGGCTGCGGCGCGCGGTAGGGCAGGGGCGCGGTTCCCTCCGGCCGCAACGCGCCCAGCGTGGCGAGGCCGACGGTGGTGGAGGCGCGGTGCCCGGCCTCGGCCAGGGCGTGCTTGAGCGAGCCGACGATCAGACCGCGCACCAGCCCCTGGTCGCGGAAGCGCACCTCGGCCTTGGCGGGGTGGACGTTCACGTCCACCTCCTGCGGGTCGATCTCCAGGAACAGCGCCAGCATCGGGTGACGGTCGCGCGGCAGGAAATCGGCGTAGGCGCCGCGCACCGCGCCGACCATCAGCTTGTCGCGCACCGGCCGGCCGTTGACGAACAGGTGCTGGTGGCGCGCGGTGGGCCGGTGCAGCGTCGGCAGGCCGATCCAGCCGGTCAGCCGCACGCCCTCGCGCTCCGCCTCGACCGGCACGGCGTTCTCCTGGAAGTCGCGGCCCATCAGCGCGCCCAGCCGGGTCAGCCGGGCGTCCAGCAGCTCTCCCTGCGCGGCGCTGAGGCGCAGCATGGAGCGCGCGTCGTCGGCCAGCGTGAAGGCGACCTTCGGGTGCGCCATGGCCAGGCGCTCGATGCAGTCGGAGATGTGCTCCAGCTCGGTGCGCGCCGCCTTGAGGAACTTCAGGCGCGCCGGCACCGCGGCGAACAGGTCGCGCACCTCGACCCGCGTGCCGCCGGCCAGCGCCGCCGGCTGCGGCTTGCCCTTGGCCCCGGCGTCCACCAGCAGCGCCCAGGCGGAGTCGGCGCCCTTCGGCCGGCTGGTCAGAGTCAGCCGGCTGACCGCGCCGATGGAGGGCAGCGCCTCGCCGCGGAAGCCCAGCGAGCGGATGTCGAGCAGGTCGTCCGACGGCAGCTTGGAGGTGGCATGCCGCTCGACCGCGAGTTCCAGCTCGTCCGGCGCCATGCCGCAGCCGTCGTCGGTGATGGAGATCAGCGACTTGCCGCCGTCGCGCACCACCACGTCGATGCGGGTGGCCCCGGCGTCGATGGCGTTCTCCACCAGCTCCTTGACGGCGGCGGCGGGGCGCTCGACCACCTCGCCGGCGGCGATGCGGTTGACGAGCGTGTCGGGCAATAGGCGGATCGGCATGGACCAAATATAGGGGGTCGCCTGCGTTGCCGCCACCAGCCTGTGTCGGTTGGAGAGCGGCGACGCAAAACCGCCGGTGCCGCGCCGCGACCGATTCTGTCACGCGCGCATACTTAAATATGTTTCCGTGGACTAATCGCCGGTAGTAAAAAAGTCATTGGCAAGGATCGGTGCGCTTGTAGAATAAATCGGTATGTCGAAGATTTGTCGCGGGTGGGCCATGGCGGTCCGATCTTTTTCCACCAGGATCAGCGTGGCCTACGCCGTGGCGGGGGCGGCGTGGATCCTGGCGGGCAGCGGGGCGGCCGATCAGTTGTTCGGGGCCGACATCGCCGCGCTGTGGTGGTTCGAGATCGCCAAGGGGCTGGTCTTCGTCGGGATGACGGCGCTGGCGCTCAAGCTGCTGCTGCGGCGCGAGCTGCGGCGGCGCAGCGCGACCGAGGAGGCGCACGCCCGGACGGCGGAGCGGCTGGAGGTGCTGCTGCAGGAGACGGTCGGCGCGCTGTCGCACACGCTCAGCCAGCGCGATCCCTACACCGCCGGGCACCAGGAGCGCGTCGCCGCATTGTCCGTCGCCATCGCGCAGCGCATGGGCCTGGACCGGGAGCGGGTGGATTCGATCCGCATCGGGGCGCTGCTGCACGATATCGGCAAGATCGCGATCCCGGCCGAGCTGCTGTCGAAGCCCGGCCGCCTGACCGTGGACGAGTTCGCGCTGGTCAAGGGGCACGTCGCCAGCGGCCAGGCCATCGTCGGCAAGATCGCCTTTCCCCCGGCGGTGCACGCCGTCGTCGGGCAGCACCACGAGCGGCTGGACGGTTCCGGCTACCCCGCGGCGCTTGCGGGCGACGCCATCGCGCTGGAGGCGCGCATCGTCGCGGTGGCCGACGTGGTCGAGGCGATGACCTCGCACCGTCCGTACCGCGCCGGCCTGGGCGTGCAGGCGGCGGTGGAGGAGATCCGCGCCCAGCGCGGCGGCAAGCTGGACGCGGCGGTGGTGGACGCCTGCCTCGCCGTGGTCGAGGACGGGCTGGAGCGGGTCTGGCCGATGCCGTCGCGTCAGAGCGTGGCGCCGGCCAGCATGGCGGCGGTGTAGGCCTACCGGTTCCGCTGGTACCAGGCGATCAGCCCGGCCGTCGAGCTGTCGTGGCCCGGCGCCGGGGCGGCGGCGCAGGGCGCCGTCAGCTCGGGAAGGATCTTGCTGGCCAGCTGCTTGCCCAGTTCGACGCCCCACTGGTCGAAGCTGTTGATGCCCCACACCACGCCCTGCACGAACACCTTGTGCTCGTACAGCGCCACCAGGGCGCCCAGCGTGTGCGGGCTCAGCTTCTTGAACAGGATCGTATTGCTGGGCTTGTTGCCGGCGAAGACGCGGTGCGGCAGCAGGTCCTCGATCTCCGCGTCCGGCACGCCCTTCTTGCGCATCTCGTCGCGCACCTCGTCGGGCGTCTTGCCGCGCATCAGCGCCTCGGGCTGGGCGAAGACGTTGGACAGCAGGATGCGGTGGTGGTCGCCGACCGGGTTGTGCGTCACCGTCGGGGCCAGGAAGTCGCAGGGGACCAGCTCGGTGCCCTGGTGGATCAGCTGGTAGAAGGCGTGCTGGCCGTTGGTCCCGGGCTCGCCGAACACCACCGGGCCGGTGGCGCAGTCCACCGGGTTGCCCCGGCGGTCCACCGACTTGCCGTTCGACTCCATGTCGAGCTGCTGCAGGTAGGCCGGGAAGCGGTGCAGATACTGGTCGTAGGGCAGCACGGCGTGCGACCGGGCGTCCCAGAAGTCGATGTACCAGACGCCGAGCATCGCCATCAGCACCGGCATGTTCCGCTCCAGCGGCGCGGTGCGGAAGTGCTCGTCCATGGCGTGGGCGCCGTCCAGCAGCTCCTCGAACGCCTCCATGCCGACGCCGAGCGCGATCGGCAGGCCGATGGCCGACCACAGCGAGTAGCGGCCGCCGACCCAGTCCCAGAAGCCGAACATGTTCTCCGGGTCGATGCCGAACTTGCGCACCTCCGCCTCGTTGGTGGAGACGGCGACGAAGTGCCGGGCGACGTGCGCCTCGTCCTCGGCGGTTTCCAGGAACCAGCGCCGTGCGGTGTGGGCGTTGGTCAGCGTCTCCTGGGTGGTGAAGGTCTTCGACGCGATGACGAACAGCGTCGATTCCGGGTCCAGCCACTCCAGCGTCTCCATGATGTGGGTGCCGTCCACGTTGGAGACGAAGTGCACGCCGATGTTCGGGTGCAGGTAGGGGGTCAGCGCCTCGGTCACCATGACGGGCCCGAGGTCGGAGCCGCCGATGCCGATGTTGACGATGTCGGTGATCGGCTGGCCGGTGTAGCCGGCCCACGCCCCGTTGCGCACCGCCTCGACGAAGCGGCCCATGCGCGCCAGCACGCCGTTCACCTCCGGCATGACGTCCTTGCCGTCCACCAGCACCGGCCGGTTGGAGCGGTTGCGCAGCGCGGTGTGCAGCACCGCACGGTTCTCGGTCGTGTTGATCTTCTCGCCGGCGAACATGCGGTCGCGCCAGCCCTCGACGTCCTGCTGGCGGGCGAGGTCGAGCAGCAGCCGGACCGTCTCGTCGGTGATGCGGTTCTTCGAATGGTCGAACAGCAGCCCCGCGGCCTCCAGCGAGAAGCGGGAGAAGCGGCCGGGATCATTGGCGAACAGGTCGCGCATGTGGACGCCGGCCATGGCCGCGCGATGCGCCGACAGCGCCGCCCAGGCGGCGGATTGGGTGAGTGCGGACATCGACGGTCTTCTCCTCCTCAAGGATCCCTGGGACGGTAGCACCGGGGACCGAGCGCGGGGTATGGGTCAAAACGCGCGGGGTGGGGTGCTTTCCGTGGATCGGCCTCGTCTCTGTTCCGTCATCCCCGCGAAGGCGGGGATCCATAACGCCCAAGGCGAGAGGCTGTGGAACGCATGGATCCCCGCCTTCGCGGGGATGACGGTCAGTAAAGCTGGCTGCGGGAAGGTCAGCTCCCGCCTTCCAGCGTCTTCGTTGCGGTCACCCCTTCCGGCCGGCCGACCAGCACGGTCAGCAGCTTGGCGGGGTCGAGCAGCCGCTTGGCGACGCGCTGCACGTCGTCCTTCGTCACGCCGTTGATCAGCGCGTCGCGCTTGTCCAGGTAGTCGATGCCCAGGTTGTCGCGCTTCACCTGCAGCAGGATCCGCGCGATGGCCGAGGTCGAGCTGAACTGCAGCGGGAACGAGCCGGTCAGGTAGGTCTTGGCGTCCTGGATCTCCTGGTCCGTGGCGCCGCCGTCGGCCATGCGCTTCCACTCGGCGCGGATGATCTCCAGCGTCTCGGCGGCCTTGGCGTTGACGGTGGAGCCGCTGGCCAGGATCAGCGCGCCGTGGTCGAGCGGGATCAGGTAGCTGTAGACGCCGTAGGACAGGCCGCGCTTCTCGCGCACCTCCTCCATCAGGCGCGACGTGAAGCCGCCGCCGCCGAGGATGTAGTTCATCACGCTCGCCGCGTACCAGTCCGGGTCGTCGCGCTGCACGCCCTGCTGGCCGAGCAGGATCAGCGTCTGCGCCGTCGGGCGGGGCGCCACCAGCGTCTCGCCGGTCCCCTTGGCGACGGCGTCGGGCAGGCGGGCGCTCTGGCTCTTGGCCGGCAGGCCGCCGAACACGCGGTCGAGCGCCTTGCCCAGCTCCTCCGGCGTGATGGCGCCGGAGGCGGCGACCACCAGCCGGTCGCGGCCCAGCTCGCTCGCCATGAAGGCGCGCAGGTCGTCGATGGCGACCTTGGGCAGGCTCTCCAGCGAGCCGCGCACCTCGCCGCCGTAGGGATGGCCGGGGTAGGCGGCGGCGTAGAAGGCCCGGCGCGCCACGTAGTTCGGGTCGGCGAGGTCGCGCCGCAGGCTGGACAGGATCGAGGTGCGCACGCGCTCCACCGCCTCGGCGTCGAAGCGCGGCTCGGCGAGCGAGAGCCGCGCCAGCTCGAACGCCTCGTCGCGGTTGTCCTTCAGCGTGCGCAAGCTTCCGGTGAAGCCGTCGCGCCCGGCGTCGAAGCCCAGGCTGACCGCGAGGTCCTGCATGCGGCCCTGGAAGGCCTGCGCGTCGTAGGGGCCGGCGCCCTCGTCGAGGGTGGAGGCGACGAGGTTGGCGCGCCCCTCCTTGCCGGCCGGGTCGGTGCCGCCGACGCCCTCGAACGCCCATTCCAGCGCGACGACGGGGATCTTGTGGTCCTCGACCAGCCACGCCTCGATGCCGCCGGGGCTGACCACCCGCTTCACCTCGATGGCGTGCGCCGGGATGGCGACGAACAGCACCAGCAGTGCCGCGACGATGGAGCGCATGCGTCAGCTCCCCTTGTGGTTGGCCGGCAGCAGCAGGCCGGTCACGTGGTTGTTCTTGCCCAGCACGGCGCGGGCGGCGGCGTTGACCTGCTCGGCCGTCACCGCGTCGATGCGCACCGGCCAGCTCTCGACGTCGTCGATGCTCTGCCCGGTTGCGAGCGCCTGGCCCAGCGCGTTGGCCGGGCCGGACAGGCTGTCGCGGGCGTAGGCGGCCTCGGTCAGCATGCGCTTCCGGGCGGTGGCGACCTCCTCGGGCGTGACGCCGTCCTTCAGCAGCTTGGTGCGCTCGGCATCCAGCGCCGCCTCCAGCTTGTCCATGTCCACCCCGGGCGCCGGGGTGGCGCCCATGGACAGCGTGGTGTCGTCCCACGACGACGCGCCGTAGCCCAGCCACGCCGAGGTGGCCAGCTTCTGCTCCACCACCAGCGAACGGTACAGCCGCCCGGTGGCGCCGCCGCTCATGATCTCGGCCAGCACCTGCAGGGCGTAGGCGTTCCCGTCCTTGTCGGTGCGATAGGACGGCGCGTGCCACAGCCGGCGGATCGAGGGCTGCCGCACCTCGGCGTCGCGCAGGATGACGCGGCGCTCGGCGCCGATCGGCGGCTCGCTGACGCGTTTGCGCTCGGGCACCGGCTTGGCCGCGACCGTGCCGTAGTACTTCTCGGCCAGCGGCTTCAGCTCCTCGGCCGAGACGTCGCCGGAGACGACCAGGATGGCGTTGTTGGGCGCGTACCAGCGCTTGTAGAACGCCTCGGCCTCCTCGCGGGTCATCGCCGCCATTTCCTGCGGCCAGCCGATGATCGGCGTGCCGTAGGGGTGGTGGACGAAGAGGGTGGCGTTGATCTGCTCGCCGATCTTGTCGGCCGGCTCGTTCTCGACGCGCTGGCGGCGCTCCTCCATCACCACGTCGCGCTCGGGGTAGACGACGGCGTCGGTGAGCTTGAGGTTGGCCATGCGGTCCGCCTCCATCCGCATCACCAGCTCCAGCCGGTCGCGGGCGACGCTCTGGAAGTAGGCGGTGTAGTCCCAGGAGGTGAAGGCGTTGTCCTTGCCGCCGTTCTTGGCGACGATGCGCGAGAAGGCGCCGGGCGGCAGCTCGTCCGTTCCCTTGAACATCAGGTGCTCGAGGAAGTGGGCGAGGCCGGAATGGCCGCGCTCCTCGTCGGCGGCGCCGACCTTGTACCAGACCATGTGGGTGACGACCGGCACGCGGCGGTTGGTGATCACCACCACCTGCATGCCGTTCGACAGCGTGAACGTCTCGGGGAAGAAGACGCCTTTCTCGGCGGCCTGTACCTGAGGCGCGGCGGTCAGCAGGACGAGCGCCGTCAGCAGGGCGCGGGTGGTGCGCAACATCGACCGTCTCCGGAATCGAAAAGGGGCGCCCGGATGGGCGCCCCTAAATACTGGGATCTTAGGATGCTCAGAACAATCCTTCGAGCGGCGCCTTGCGCTTGCGCTCGATCGTGGGCACGACGCCGTCGTTGACCGGCTTGCCCTGGGCCTGCGCCTCGCGCAGGCGCTGGCTCTCCTTCTTCGGATCGACGATCTCGTAGGGCTGCTCCTGCTTCTGCCAGAACAGCAGGCGGTCGATCCAGCGCTTGTCGGCGACGATCAGCGCGGAGGTCTCCTCATCGACCCGGTTGCGGATGCCCGGGTCGGCCGGGCCCGCCTTGGTCAGCAGCGCCGCTTCGCCCTGCGAGGCCGGCGCCTTGTTGGCCGCCTTGGCCGGAGCGCCGGAGCGGGACGCGCCGCCGAACACGCTGGAGGCGGCGAGCTGCGTCGGCGTCGCCTCCTGCGGGCGCATGGCGCCGGGGCGCGGCGGGGTGAGGCGCATGTCGGGCGGCAGGGTCAGCGGGGCGCGCGACACGACGGCGAACTCATCCGGCGCGTTGCGGTCCAGGCCGATGGCCCGGCGCGCGTCGGAACAGCCGGAGAGAGCCAGGGCGAGCAGCGCCAGCCCGAGGATCGGGGTCGCGGCGCGGCGCGGGGAAGCGGTGATGGTGCTGCTGTGCACGGCTGTCAGTCCCGTCGTGTGTCATAGGCGGCCGGGTCGCGGAGCGGCCGGCGCGCATGTTTCTACTACGCCTTGTCGTGCCCTGCCAACAATCCGTCGAGGATGAGCAGCATCACGCCCACACTTATCCCCGTGTCGGCGACGTTGAACGCCCAGAAGTGAAAGCCGAAGGCGTGGAAATCGAGGAAGTCGGCCACCGCGCCGAAGCGCAGCCGGTCGATGACGTTGCCGATGGCGCCGCCGACGATCAGCCCGATGGCGAGCGCCACCAGCGCCCGCTCCGCCCCGCGCAGCCAGGCGAGCAGCACCGCGACGATGACCAGCGCCACGCCGGACAGCACGTAGGGCATGACCGCCGCCTCGTGCGAGAACATGCCGAAGCTGACGCCCTGGTTCCACGCCATCACGAGGTTGAAGAAGGGCGTCACCTCGACGACGCGCGGCGGGCGCATGACGTGTTCGAGGATCCACCATTTGCTGATCTGGTCGAGCACGACGACGAGCACCGCGACGGCGATCCCGAAGCCGAAACGCGACGGACGCTGCGGTGCGACGAAGGCTTGCATGCGGGTCCTCTTGGGAAGTGTCCGAGATGGGCCCCCACCCAACCCTCCCCCGCTGCGCGGGGGGAGGGCCTGTTCCTCCCCCCGCGAAGTGGGGGGAGGTTAGGAGGGGGGCCCGATGCAGAGACCTAGAACGCCGCATCCACGGCTTCGGCACAGCGCAGGCAGAGCGTCGGGTGGTCCTTGGCGGTTCCAACCTCCGGCAGCACCTTCCAGCAGCGCTCGCACTTGCCGCCGGCGGCCAGCCCCGGCGCCACGCCGATGCCGGGCACGTCGGCCAGCGTGAACGCCCCCTCCGGCGCCGCGCCCTCGGCGACGGTGATCGCCGAGGTGATGCAGACGTCCTGGAAGTCCAGCCCGGCCAGCAGCGCCCTGGTGTCGGCGTCCACGTACACCGTCGGGCTCGCCTGCAGTGACGAACCGATCGCCTTGTTGGCGCGCTCCAACTCCAGGGCGCCGGTCACCACGCGGCGGACGTCGCGGATCCTCGCCCACTTCTCCGCCAGCGCCTCGTCGCGCCAGGACGCCGGCACGGTGGGGAAGACGCGCAGGTGCACGCTCTCCTCGGTCCAGCCGGTGCCGGACTTCAGGCCGTCCGGACGGGCCTGCCACGCCTCCTCGGCGGTGAAGCAGATGGCGGGCGCCAGCCACGCGGTGAGGCAGGAGAACAGCTGCTCCATCACGGTGCGCACCGAGCGGCGGCGCACCGACGCGGGTGCATCGCAGTACAGGCTGTCCTTGCGGACGTCGAAGTAGAAGGCCGACAGGTCCACGGCGCAGAAGTTGTGCACCGCCGTGTACAGGCCGTGGAAGTCGTACGCCTCGATGCGGTCGCGCACCAGGGCGTCCATCTCCGACAGGCGGTGCAGCACCCAGCGCTCCAGTTCCGGCATCTCGGCCTTTTCGATGCGCTCCTCCGGCTTGAAGTCTGCCAGGGCGCCCAGCAGGTAGCGCAGCGTGTTGCGCAGGCGGCGGTAGAGGTCGGCCTGGTACTTGATGATCTCCGGACCGATGCGCTGGTCCTCGGTGTAGTCGGTGCCGACCACCCACAGGCGGAGGATGTCGGCGCCGTACTTCTCGCAGACCTCCTGCGGGGCCACCACGTTGCCCAGCGACTTGGACATCTTGCGGCCCTGCTCGTCCATGGTGAAGCCGTGCGTCAGCACGGCGTCGTAGGGTGCACGGCCGTTGGTGCCGCAGGACTCCAGCAGCGAGGAATGGAACCAGCCGCGGTGCTGGTCCGAGCCTTCCAGGTACAGCGACGCCGGCCAGCCCAGCTCGGGGCGCTGGCGCAGCACGAAGGCGTGCGTCGAGCCGGACTCGAACCACACGTCGACGATGTCCTTGATCTGCTCGAAATCCTCGGCCTTGTAGCTGTTGCCCAGGAAGTCCTGCGGGTCGCGGGCGAACCAGGCGTCGGAGCCCTCCTGCTCGAAGATGTCGGCGATGCGGGCGAACACCGCCTCGTCGCGCAGGATCGAACCGTCGGACTTCTTGACGAACAGCGCGATCGGCACGCCCCAGGCGCGCTGGCGGCTGATGCACCAGTCCGGCCGGCTCTCGATCATCGAGCGGATGCGGTTCTCGCCCTGCGGCGGCACCCAGCGGGTGTCGCTGATCGCCTGCAGCGCGACCTGACGCAGCCCGTTCGTCTCCATGGAGATGAACCACTGCGGCGTGGTGCGGAAGATCAGCGGCGCCTTGGAGCGCCAGGAGTGCGGGTAGCTGTGCTTGATCCGGTCGCGTCCCAAAAGGCCGCCGGCCTCCTGGATCGCCTTCAGCACGGCGTTGTTGGCCTCGCCGGGCTTGCCCTCGGCGGTGTAGACGCGCAGGCCGGCGAACAGCGGCACGTGGTCGTAGTAGCGGCCGTCCTCGCCCACCGTCTGCGGCACCTCGATGCCGTGCGCCTGGCCGAGGTAGAAGTCGTCCTCGCCGTGCGTGGGGGCGATGTGGACGAAGCCGGTGCCGGCGTCGGTGGTGACGAAGTCGCCGGGCAGCAGCGGCACCTTGAAGTCGTAGCCCTGGCCGTTCAGCGGGTGGCGGCAGATGGTGCCGGCGATGCGCGAGCCCGGGAAGCGGTGCAGCAGCTGGTACTCGGTGACCTTGGCGTCCTTGAACACCTGCTCGGCCAGCGCGGTGGCGAGGACCAGCCGCTCGCCGACCTGGGCGAGGCTGCCCTCGGCCACGCCGGCGACCTTGTAGGTGCCGTACTCGATCTCCTCGCCGAACGCGATGGCGCGGTTGGCCGGCAGCGTCCAGGGCGTGGTGGTCCAGATCACCACGGTGGCGTGATCGACCTCCGGCGCGCCGGCGCCCTCCACCTTGAAGCGCACGAAGCAGGTGGTGGAGGTGTGGTCGTGGTACTCGATCTCGGCGTCGGCCAGCGCGGTCTTCTCGACCACCGACCACATGACCGGCTTGGCGCCCTTGTAGAGGCCGCCGTTCATGGCGAACTTGTGGATCTCGCGGACGATCTGCGCCTCGGCCGGCAGCGTCATGGTCAGGTAGGGGCGCTTCCAGTCGCCCTCGACGCCCAGGCGCTTGAACTCGTCGGTCTGGACGTTGACCCAGTGCTGCGCGAACTCGCGGCACTCCGCGCGGAACTGGATGATCGGAACCTCGTCCTTGTCCTTGCCGGCGCCGCGGTACTTCTCCTCGATCTTCCACTCGATCGGCAGGCCGTGGCAGTCCCAGCCGGGGACGTAGTTCGCGTCGAAGCCCAGCATCTGGCGCGAGCGGTTGATCACGTCCTTGAGGATCTTGTTCAGCGCGTGGCCGATGTGGATGTTGCCGTTCGCGTACGGCGGGCCGTCGTGCAGGATGAACTTCGGCCGGTCCTTGGAGGTCTCGCGCAGCTTGGCGAACAGGTCCATCTCCGCCCAGCGCGCCAGCAGCTCGGGCTCCTTGGTGGGCAGGCCGCCGCGCATGGGGAAGTCGGTGCGGGGCAGGAAGACGGTGGACTTGTAGTCGCGGGTCATGTGGGGTCGGTCCCTGGGCAACGGTTCCGGGGCGCCACGGTCCGGGCCCCCGGTCGGCAACGCAAAACGTCCCGGCCCTCCTCAGAGGACCGGGTTGATAATTCGCAGGTCGAGCCCGGGGCGCAAACGCGTCATGGGCCCGGATATTAGCCGTGCGTGGGGTTCGGTCAAGGCGGCGCTCAGTCCATCGTCGCCTTGCCGCCGTGGGCGGCCGACCAGTCGACCGGGGCGTGCAGGAACTTCTCCACCTCGTCCAGCGTCCTGACGTCGAAGTAGTTGTTGTCGCGCGCCACCTTCAGCACGTCCCACCAGGTGCACAAGGAGTGCAGGCGCACGCCGATGCCGTCCATGATCTCCTTCGACTGCGGGAAGATGCCGTAATAGAAGATCACGAAGGTGTCGGTGCACTCGCAGCCGGCATCGCGCAGCGCGTTGACGAAGTTGACCTTGCTCTTGCCGTCGGTGGCGAGGTCCTCGACCAGCAGGACGCGCTGGCCATCCTCCACCACGCCTTCGATCTGGGCGTTGCGGCCGAAGCCCTTCGGCTTCTTGCGGATGTACTGCATGGGCAGGCCCATGCGCTCGGCGATCCAGGCGGCGAAGGGGATGCCCGCGGTCTCGCCGCCGGCGATGGCGTCGATGCCCTCGTAGCCGCATTCGCGCAGGATGGTGGCGACGCCGAAGTCCATCAGCGCCGCGCGGGCGCGCGGGAAGGAGATGATGCGCCGGCAGTCGGTGTACACCGGGCTCGCCCAGCCGGAGGTGAAGATGAACGGCGTCTCGGCGTTGAAGTGCAGCGCCTTGATCTCAAGCAGCAGCTTGGCGGCGGTGGACGCGATGACCTCGCGGTCGGGAAGGGCGGCGAGCGACTGCATGGCGATGCACTCCGGCGGCTGGCTTGCGGGCGGAAGCCCTGTGTAAACAGCCGCGCGGGGATTCGCAACCGGCGAGGGGCGGGGATCAGCCCAGCCCGTGGCGGCTGGCCGGCCAGAAGTCGTCGTCGAGGATCTGCTCCAGCGTGTACGGGCACTCGGCGGGGAGGGTGGCGGGGTCGAATCCGTCGAACAGTTCCATCGCCTTGGCCGCACTCCTGCGGCCATACTTCCATGCGTTGGGCAAAAGCCCGGGCAGCATCCGTCTCAGGGAGCCGCTGTTCTCTGCGGCCCTTTGCGCACGTCCACGATGCTCAACCACACTGAGCATCCAGTTGCGCCGGGGGTCAGAGGCCGGGGAGTGCTCCAGCTTGAGCAAATGTTCGATCACCCGGCTGAGATCACTGGCCAGGGCATTGACGTCGCTGTTTCCCAAGCTTTCGACCTCCTCCGCCAAGTGCTCCAGGTCCAGCTCGGTGTTGACGCGCGCCTCCGCCATGCGGCGCAGCGTGGCGGCCTGCTCCTGGGTCCAGGCGTAGAAGTCGGTGTCGTAGAGTCGGGCGTCGGGCATGGCGTCCTCTCGGTCCTCCGAGAGAGTAGGGCGAAATGCCTCAGATTTCCACCGGCCGGGCCAGCGCCGCGCGGGCGGCCTCGGCGTCGCGGATGATCTGCGCCTTCAGCTCGTCGAAGCTGGCGAACTTCCGTTCCGGGCGGATGTGGTCGATCAGCTGGACGCGCAGGTGCTGGCCGTAGAGGTCGCCGTCGAAGTCGAACAGGTGCGCCTCCAGCCGCTCCACCGTGCCGCCGACGGTCGGGCGCAGGCCGAGGTTGGCGACGCCGTCGATCCACTCCGTCCCGGCGCCGCGGTCCACCCCGGCGCGCACGGCGTAGACGCCGAAGGCCGGGCGCAGGTAGTCGCCCAGCTCGATGTTGGCGGTGGGGAAGCCGATGGTGCGGCCGCGCTTCTCGCCGTGCTCGACGCGGCCCTCGATCTCCCAGAGGTGGCCGAGGATGTGCGCGGCGCCACGCGTGTCGCCGGCCAGCAGCGCGTCGCGCACGCGGGTTGAGGAATAGACGCCGCCGCGCGGGTCGGTCACCGGCCCCACCGCGGTGACGCCGAATCCGTGCCGGGCGCCGTACCGCTTCAGCAGGTCGGCGTCGCCGGCCCGCTTGTGGCCGAACAGGAAGTCGCTGCCGCACACTGCGTGCCGGATGGCGAGGCCGTGGACGAGGTTCTCCTCGATGAAGGCGACCGCGCTCTTGTGCAGGAAGCCCTCGTCGAAATGGCAGACCACCGCGAGGTCGAGGCCCAGCGCTTCCAGCTGGCGGGTCTTGACGCGGAAGGGCGACAGGCGGAAGGGCGGCTCGTCCGGGCGGAACAGGCTGCGCGGGTGCGGCTCGAAGGTCAGCACGCCGGCCGGGACGCCGAGGTCGCGCGCGATGCGCTGCGCGGTGCCGATCACCTCTTGGTGGCCGCGGTGCACGCCGTCGAAGTTGCCGAGCGCCAGAACGGCGCCGCGCGCGTCTTCGGGCAGGTCGTCGGTGTGTCGGAACAGTCGCAAGGAGGATGCCTCTCGCCGGGTGCCGGGGGTGCCGCCGGCTGGCGAGTATATAGAACAGCGCCGGCGCGGGGTAAACGCGCCGGCGCTGCCGGATCGATCAAGGCGCGATGGCGGGCGCGGATCAGCCGCGCGACGGGACCATCAGCATGGCCTCGCCCTCGAGGACGACGGTGTCGCCGACGCTGCAGACGGTGCGCATGATGACGCGGCGCTTTTCCGGGATGATCTCGGTGACGGTGGCGCGGGCGGTGACAGTGTCGCCCGAGCGGACCGGCGCCTTGAACTTCAGCGTCTGCGACATGTAGATGCAGCCCGGACCCGGCAGCTTGGTGCCCAGCACCGCCGAGATGAAGCCGGCCGACAGCATGCCGTGCGCGATGCGGCCCTGGAACATGGTGCCGCTGGCGTATTCCTGGTTCAGGTGCACCGGGTTGGTGTCGCCCGAGATGCCGGCAAACAGGACGATGTCCGCGTCCGTGATGGTCTTGGCGTAGGCGGCCGTCATGCCGACGGACAGGTCCTCCACATAGTGACCGTCCAGTTCCTTGGAGATCTGACGAACGTCGTCCATACGCGTGGTCCTTCTCGTTCCGATGCTGTGCGTTTGCGGCGCAGCGGGAAAATGATGCGGTGCGATATGTGCGCCGCGGAACCATGATGACAATACACTCCACGGAAAAAAACGGTAAATTTTTGCGGAGCGCCACGAAAGGGCGACGTCTGTCATCTTTTTCTCATCGCACCTGCAAAACGGCCGAAAACCGAATCGGATCCCATCCGGGAGCGGGTATCTGTTCCTCCGGGGCAGGGGAAAGGTCTCCTGCCCTGCGGTTGTACGCCGCCGGACAATCGGCGACTCGGACGATGACGTTCGGCAGGGTTGACCTCTGCCGTTCCGGCACGATGGTCAGACGGACGATCCGCGTCACCAAGGATGTCCGCGATGCCGCACCGCTTCGCCCTGGTCACCGGCGCCTCGTCGGGCATCGGCGCCGCCTTCGCCCGCGCGCTGCCGGCCGAGACGAACCTGCTGCTGACCGCGCGCAACGCCGAGGCGCTGACCCGCGCGCAGCAGGCGCTGTCCCGTCCCGGCCGCACGGTGGAGGTGCTGGCCGCCGACCTCACCACCGACGATGGCCGCACCGCCCTGATCGCCAAGGCGGAGACGCTGGGCATCGACCTGCTGATCAACAACGCCGGCGTCGGCGCCTTCGGCGCGGTGATCGCCAACGCGCCGGAGGACGAGCGCGCCACCGTCGAGCTGAACGTCACGGCGGTGACGGTGCTGACCCGCGCGCTGCTGCCCGGCATGATCGACCGGGCCGCGGCGGCGAACCGCCGGGCCGGGCTGCTGCTGGTGTCCAGCACCACGGCGTTCCAGCCGGTGCCGTACCTCGCCACCTACAGCGCCAGCAAGGCGTTCCTGCTGTCCTATGGCGAGGCGCTGGCGACCGAGCTGCGCGGCAAGCCGGTGGACCTTCTGGTGCTGTGCCCCGGCGCCACGCGCACCGATTTCGGCCGGGGCACGGGGTTCCGGGTCGCCCGGCTGCCGGGCGCCGACGATCCCGACCGCGTGGCGCGCGCCGGGCTGGACGCGCTGGGCCGGCGCACCGTGCACGTCATGGGCATGGCCAAGCGCACCGCGCTCGCGCCGTTCCTGTGGTCGCGCCACACCGCGGCGGGCGGCCTGGGCGCCGTGCTGGCGGTGTTCGACCGCGGCGGCCGCTTCGGCCGGCGGACGGATGCCTGAACGGATAACAAAACCTTCATTGGGATTCCCGGCGGGATGGAGGCTAAACCGTCGCCCGCGGCTCAGGCAGGGCAGGGATCGACGGGCATGAACGGGTTCGCGCTGGCACCCCGGCGATGGGGTCTGTACGTCACCGTGCGGCGCGCGCTGAGCGAGGCCGAGCGCGACGAGTTCGCCGACCTTTTCCAGCGCGCCTGCTGGTTCCTGCGCGGGCGCGGCGCGGGGTGGAGCATCGTCGCCGACCTCAGCGGCGTGCCGCTGTCGCCGGACCTGCACGAGCGGCTGGCCGACCCCATGCACCTCGCCCGGCAGCACGACGCCGGCCGCGTCGCGGCGCTGGTGCGCGGCGGCGGGGACGCGGCGGTGGTGGCCGACGCGCTGCGCGCCGCCGGGCTGGCGGAGCGGGCCCGCGTCCTGGTGGCGCCCCGGCCCGGACCGGAGCCGCTGCGCCGCGCGCGCGACTGGGCGCTGAAGGGGACCGAGCCGGCCCGCATCGACCGTGCCGCGTGACTTGTTCCGTTTCCGCCGCGGTGCTTCAATGCCGCGCGTGAAACGGGAGGGACGATGGCGGACGCGAGCGGTGTGACCGGCAGGGGGCCGGAGTTCGGCTGGCTGGACCTGCCCGACGGTGCGCGCCTGCGCACCGCCCATTGGCCGGCGTCCGGCGCCGTGCGCGGCACGTTCGTCCTCCTCACCGGCCGCGCCGAGTTCATTGAGAAGTACGAGGAGACCGCGGGCACGCTGCTGGCTCGCGGCTTCGAGGTGTTCGCCATGGACTGGCGCAACCAGGGCCTCTCCACCCGACCGCGCCCGAACCCGCAGCGGCACCACGTCGAGGACTTCGCCGTCCTCGCCGACGACCTGGAGCGCTTCGTCGCCGGGGTCGTGGCGCCGAGGGCGCGCGGGCCGCTGGTGCTGCTGGCGCACTCCATGGGCGGGCTGGTGGCGACGCTGCACGCGGCGCGGCACCCGGAACGCTTCCACGCCGCCATCCTCTCCGCCCCCATGCACGGCATCAACCTGCGCGGCTTTCCGGTGTGGCTGGCGCGTTTCCTGGCGAACGCGGCCTGCGCGCTGGGCTTCGGGGGGTGCTACGCCTTCGGCCAGGGCGATTACGACCCGCGCGAGGCGGCGTTCGAGGGCAACGTCATCACCAGCGATCCGCGCCGCTACGCCGTCTTCCACGACGCCTACCGCGACCGGCCGGAACTGCGCGTCGGCGGCGTCAGCTTCGCCTGGCTGCGCGCCGCCTTCCGGGCGGCCGACGCGGTGTGCGCGACCGAGCCGCTGGACCGCGTGCGCTACCCCGTGCTGCTGCTCAGCGCGCCGGGCGACCAGGTGGTCGATTCGGCGGCGCAGCGCGCGGTGGCCAGGCGCTGGCCGAGCTGCGAACTGGCCGAGTACGCGCAGGCCCGCCATGAAGTGTTGATGGAGTGCGATGCGATCCGCGACCGCGTGTGGGCGGACATCGACGCCTTCCTCGTCCGCCATTCCCTGTAGAGTGTGCCATGCCCGATTTCTGGAGAAGCTCCGGCTATCACCTGCTGACCCGCGACGCCGAGGGGAGGCTGGAGGTCACCGACGACTTCCTGCGCGCCTACCTGCTGCGCCCGGAGATGCAGCCGCCGCCCGAGGCCTGCGCCAACGAGGTCGCCCTTTACAATGGTCTCCTGGAGGAGCCGCGCCGCCGGGTCGCCGACTCTGAGGTGGCGGCGCTCGCCGACGCCGACGCGCGCGAGAACTTCCAGGTCTGGCTGGGCTTCCGCGACCGCCTTCTGGCCGCCGGCACGCTGGAGGGCTGCTACCTGCGCCTGTTCCGCGAAGGGGCGCGCGGCGTGCCGGGGCTGTTCATCGACCAGCTGGTGCACGCGATCCTGCGCGGCGTGCTGGACGAGACTCCGTCCGGCCTGCGGGCACGGGCAGGGGAGCTGTTCTTCCGCGCCCAGACGGTGTCGCTGGACGACGGCCGGGTGCGGCTGGCCGATTCCGAGACGGTCGCCATGCACGCCGCCACCGGCGGCTTCGGCAACCTCGGCCGGCTGGTGGTCGAGGCCGGCACGGCGCCGCGCTCGGTGGAGCTGGACGTGCTCGACGAGCGCTCGCACGCCAATTACTGGGGCCGCGACGAAAAGTACGACACGGTGCTCGATGTCACCTTCGGCGCCGCCGGACTGGATGCGCTGTGCCGCCTGCTGGAGCGGTGGGTGGCGCATTTCCTGGGCGTGACGGTCGCCGTCCACCCGGTGCAGACCATCCGCGACGAGCGCTGGGTCTGGCACGTTGGGCTGGACGCCGAGGCGACGGCGATCCTCAACGACCTCTACAACGGGGCCGAGGTCGACGAGGACCGGCTCGCCCGGATCCTGGCGCTGTTCCGGCTGGAGTTCGCCGACCCCGCCGCCATGCGCCCGGACCTCGCCGGCCGGCCGGTGTACCTGGCCATGGCGATGGCGCCGGACCGCACGCTGCGGCTCAAGCCGCAGAACCTGCTGGTGAACTTGCCGCTGGCATCAATTTCCTGACGCGCTTTTGCCCCCACCCCGGCCTCCCCCGCTGCGCAGGGGAGGGTGCCTTGATCCCCCTCCCCTGCGCAGCGGGGGAGGGGTCAGGGGTGGGGGCAAGAGTCACGCGGCGACCAACATCCCCACGCCCATCGCCTCGGCGATCACGTCCATGTCGTGGTCGCTCACCTCGAACAGCCCGAAGCGCAGCTGGTAGCCCCAGTTCCGCCCGCCGGCCGCGAAGTCCAGCGCCCCCAGCAGCGGCCGGATCGGCGCCTCGCGGGCGTCGTTCCAGGCCACGTCGCGGCGGAACGGGTGGAAGCCGCCGCCCATGTCGGCTTGGTAGACCTCGCCCGCCTTCACCACGCCCACCGCCGTGAAGGCCTGCAGCGTGTCGCCGCCGCGGAAGGTGCCTGTCGGCGAGTAGTAGGCCACCCGGTCCCCCGGCCGCAGGCGGCGCAGCGGCGCCGCCTTGCCGTGGCAGACCTGCATGAACCCGCCGGCGCGGCCGATGCGCACGTGCTCGGCCGAGGCGACGGCGATCCAGGCCCGCGCGCTCATTGCTCCCCCGGGGCGTAGACGCGCAGGCGGTGCCCGTCGGGGTCGAGCGCGGTGAAGGTGTGGCCGAACTCCATGGCCGTCGGCTCCTGCGCGATGCGCAGGCCGCGCCGGCTCCAGTCGGCGT
Organism: Azospirillum sp.; assembly: GCF_050789165.1. NCBI lineage: Bacteria > Pseudomonadati > Pseudomonadota > Alphaproteobacteria > Rhodospirillales > Azospirillaceae > Azospirillum > Azospirillum sp. The sequence continues at coordinate 143,619 of NZ_JBOZRT010000033.1, read as the reverse complement.
GCGTGGCGCCCACGGCGTCGGCATCGGCCACGGCGAACACCAGTTCGCCGCCGCCCACCGTTCCGGTCGCCGCCGGCTGCACCGTGTGCCGCGTCCACAGGCCCAGCTTGAAGCCCGAGGACAGCACGAACATGGCGAAGCCCGGCGAGGATTCGACCGGCTGAGTGCCCAGCAGCTCGGCGTAGAAGGCGGCGCTGGTCGGGGCGTCGGCGACGTAGAGGATGACGAAGTTCGGGTCGTGCATGGCGGTGTCCTCCGGTTGGTGTCTGGGGAGGATCCTAGACGCACCTGCTGACAGTTTCTGTCAGCATGGTGTCAGCGCTCCGCGATTCCCTCCGCCTCCCGCCACTCCTTCAGCAGGGCGTGCCGGCGCCGCGGGTAGCGGGTCTCGCTGACCTCCAGCGTGACGATGCGGTCGGTGCGGAAATGGCGGATCGCCTGGCGCAGCTCGCACCACGCCACCACCACGCGCACCCGGTCGAAGAAGCCGACCGCGAAGGGCCAGACGGTGCGCCGGCTCGCCGCGCCCGATGCGTCCCGGTAGGCGACGGTCAGCTTGCGCTCGGTCCGGATCGCCCGCCGGATGAGGGTGAGGCTGGAGTCGCCGGCCGCCATCGGCTCGCCGGGGCCAACCAGCAGCGTCGTGGCGTCGAGGGACTCGCGCAGGTCCGGCGGCAGCACCGCGGCGATGCGCGCCAGCGCGTTGCGTGCCGCGGACCCCAGCTGCGAATCCGCCCGGTCCGCCACCCAGCGCGCGCCCAGCACCAGCGCCTCGATCTCCTCTTCGGTGAACATCAGCGGCGGCATCAGGAAGCCGGGGCGCAGCAGGTAGCCCACCCCCGGCTCGCCGTCGATGCGCGCGCCCTGCGCCTGCAGCGCGGCGATGTCGCGGTACAGCGTGCGCAGGCTCACCCCCAGCTCGTCGGCGAGCGCGCGGCCGCTCACCGGCCGGCGGTGGCGGCGCAGGAGCTGGATGAGGTCGAGCAGGCGTTCGGCGCGGGCCACGGCGAGGTTCCGGAACAGGCGTGGGACATCATGCCACCTTCGGAGACTCAGGGTGCAAGCGTATAGCGGCCCGCGGGAGAGCGACGACGGAGCCGCGCCGGGCAACGGCCGGCCATAGGGGGACACGCCGATGCACGCCAAGACCATGAAGCCTTCTGCCGACCCGCGCTGGGACGCGGTCCGCTGGCAGGACGGGTTCGGAGTCGGTCATCCAGACATCGACGCCGACCACAAGCGGCTGTTCGAACTGTTCAACGAACTGGTCACCGCGGTGAACGGCAACCGCGCGGATTCGGAGATCGAAGGCGTCCTGGTGGAACTGTTGGAGTACACCGACAGCCACTTCGACCGCGAGGAACGGCTGATGCGCGAGCACGGCTACCCGGACTTCGCCGTCCACAAGACCATGCACGACACCTTCGTGCGCCAGATCCACGACGTGAACAACGCGCTGGACGCCGGCGGCGAGCAGGGGGCCTACGTGCTGGGCTTCCTCGGCAAGTGGCTGCTGGGCCATATCCTCGGAGTCGATAAGAAGCTCGGCGCCTTCCTGCGCGAGCGCGGCGTCCCGGAATAAGCCATCCACCGATCGGGGCACCCGCGGGGAGAGTCCCCCGCGGCACCCCGCTTTCCCCCGCGCGACGCCCGTCCGCGCGGCTTTCGGCGTGCCTGCGCTGCACTAGATCTGGTGTTCCCCACAGGGCCGGGGAACCTTGGAAAACTATGCACGTTGTTCACAGGCACACCATATCCTGGGGATAAGTCGGCACCGCCCCCTAGTGCTTGTTGACCGACTAGTCGTTCGTGGTAGGGTGCGCACACCACACATCATCTGGTGTCGGGCGGCGGATTTCTGCGTGCCTGCGCCACGGGGAAGGGAGCTCGAGGAGTACCATGCGGATCCAGCGACGTTTCACGAGCGAAGGTCAGGACGCGTACGCCAGCATCGGCTTCCGCCGCACCGGCAGTGAGATCCGCAACCCCGATGGATCGGTGGTCTTCTCGCAGCAGGACATCGAGGTGCCGGAGGGCATGAGCCAGGTCGCCTCCGACATCCTGGCCCAGAAGTACTTCCGCAAGGCCGGCGTCCCGGCCGCCCTCAAGGCCGTCGAGGAGAACACCGTTCCCTCCTGGCTGTGGCGCAAGGAGGCCGACGAGGCCGCGCTCGCGAATCTCCCGAAGGAGAAGCGCGCCGTCGGCGAGACCTCGGCCAAGCAGGTCTTCGACCGTCTGGCCGGCACCTGGACCTACTGGGGCTGGAAGGGCGGCTACTTCGACTCGGAGGGCGACGCCCGCGCCTTCTTCGACGAGATGCGCTTCATGCTGGCCGCCCAGATGGCGGCGCCGAACAGCCCGCAGTGGTTCAACACCGGCCTGCACTGGGCCTACGGCATCGACGGCCCGAGCCAGGGCCACTTCTACGTCGACTTCAAGACCGGCCTGCTGACCTCCTCGGCCTCGGCCTACGAGCACCCGCAGCCGCACGCCTGCTTCATCCAGTCGGTCGCCGACGACCTCGTCAACGAGGGCGGCATCATGGACCTGTGGGTGCGCGAGGCGCGCCTGTTCAAGTACGGCTCGGGCACCGGCTCCAACTTCTCCCGCCTGCGCGGCGAGGGTGAGCGTCTGGCCGGCGGCGGCAAGTCGTCGGGCCTGATGAGCTTCCTGAAGATCGGCGACCGCGCGGCGGGCGCCATCAAGTCGGGCGGCACCACCCGCCGCGCCGCCAAGATGGTCACCGTCGACCTCGACCACCCGGACATCGAGGCGTACATCGACTGGAAGGCGGTCGAGGAGCAGAAGGTGGCCGCGCTGGTCGCCGGCTCGAAGATCTGCCAGCACCACCTATCGCTGGTGATGTCGGCCTGCCAGAACGGCACCGACCCGAAGGAGAACAAGGAACTCAAGCGCGCGATCATCGCCGCCCGCAAGGTGCAGATCCCGGAGAACTACATCCAGCGCGTGATGCAGTTCGCCAGCCAGGGCTACACGCACATCGACTTCAAGACCTACGACACCGACTGGGATTCGGAGGCCTACCTGACGGTGGCCGGCCAGAACTCCAACAACTCGGTGCGCGTGTCGGACAAGTTCATCCAGGCCGTGCTGGACGACAGCGCCTGGGACCTGATCGGCCGCACCAACGGCAAGGTCGTCAAGACGCTGCGCGCCCGCGACCTGTGGGACAAGATCGGCCACGCCGCGTGGGCCTGCGCGGATCCCGGCGTGCAGTTCGACACCACCATCAACGACTGGCACACCTGCCCGGCGTCGGGGCGCATCAACGCGTCGAACCCGTGCTCTGAGTACATGTTCCTCGACGACACGGCCTGCAACCTGGCGTCGCTGAACCTGATGACGTTCCGCCGCACGGACGGCAGCTTCGACGTCGAGGCGTTCGAGCACGCCTGCCGCCTGTGGACCGTCGTGCTGGAAATCTCCGTGCTGATGGCGCAGTTCCCGTCGAAGGAGATCGCCCAGCTCTCCTACGAGTTCCGCACCCTCGGCCTCGGCTTCGCCAACCTCGGCGGCCTGCTGATGGCGTCGGGCCTGTCCTACGACTCGGACGAGGGCCGCGCGCTGTGCGCCGCCATCTCCGCCGTGATGACCGGCGTCGCCTACACCACCTCGGCCGAGATGGCGCAGGAGCTGGGCCCGTTCCCGGCCTTCGAGACCAACCGCGAGCACATGCTGCGCGTCATCCGCAACCACCGCCGCGCCGCCTACGGCGAGTCGGAGGGCTATGAGGGCCTGTCGGTCAAGCCGGTGCCCTTCGTCGCCGACCTCTGCCCGGACGACGAGCTGGCCTTCGCCGCCCGCCGCGTGTGGGACGAGGCGCTGAGCCTCGGCGAGCAGCACGGCTACCGCAACGCCCAGGCCACCGTGGTCGCGCCCACGGGCACCATCGGCCTGGTGATGGACTGCGACACCACCGGCATCGAGCCGGACTTCGCCCTGGTGAAGTTCAAGAAGCTGGCCGGCGGCGGCTACTTCAAGATCGTCAACCGGCTGGTGCCGGAGGCGCTGGCGACGCTGGGCTACTCCGACGAGGAGATCGAGGAGATCGAGCGCTACGCGGTCGGCCACGGCACGCTGAAGGGCGCGCCGGGCGTCAACCACGAGAGCCTGCGCGCCAAGGGCTTCACCACCGAGGCGCTGACCAAGCTCGAGCTGACGCTGGGCACCGCCTTCGACATCAAGTTCGTCTTCAACAAGTGGACGCTGGGCGCGGAGTTCATCACCTCGGCGCTGGGCATCCCGGCGGAGCAGATCGACGCCCCCGGCTTCGACCTGCTGACCGCGCTGGGCTTCAGCCGCACCGACATCGAGGAGGCCAACACCTTCTGCTGCGGCGCCATGACGCTCGAGGGTGCGCCCTACCTGAAGGACGAGCACCTCGCGGTGTTCGACTGCGCTAACCCGTGCGGGCGCATCGGCAAGCGCTTCCTGTCGTGGGAGAGCCACATCACCATGATGGCGGCGGCGCAGCCCTTCATCTCCGGCGCCATCTCCAAGACCATCAACATGCCGAACTCGGCGACGGTGGAGGAGTGCAAGGACGCCTACCTGATGTCCTGGCGCCTCGGCCTGAAGGCGAACGCGCTGTACCGCGACGGCTCGAAGCTGAGCCAGCCGCTGTCGGCCGCGCTGGTCGAGGACGAGGAGGACGGCGTCGAGGCCATCGTCGAGGCGCCGAACGCCGCCCGCACCCAGATGGTGTCCGAGCGCATCGTCGAGAAGGTGATCGAGAAGATCGTCGAGCGGAAGATCGCCGACCGCCAGAAGCTGCCGCACCGCCGCAAGGGCTACACCCAGAAGGCGATGGTCGGCGGGCACAAGGTGTACCTGCGCACCGGCGAGTACGAGGACGGCCGTCTGGGCGAGATCTTCATCGACATGCACAAGGAAGGCGCCGCCTTCCGCTCGCTGATGAACAACTTCGCCATCGCGGTGTCCATCGGCCTGCAGTACGGCGTGCCGCTGGAGGAGTTCGTCGAGGCATTCACCTTCACCCGCTTCGAGCCGTCGGGCTCGGTGCAGGGCAACGACGCCATCAAGATGGCGACGTCGGTGATCGACTACCTGTTCCGCGAGCTGGCGATCTCCTACCTCGGTCGCAACGACCTGGCGCACGCCACGCCGGACGACTTGCTGCCCTTCACCGTGGGCACCGGCGACAAGCAGGCCGACCTGCCGGAAGCCGCGCAGGTGCAGCCGTCGGACATCGTCCGCCGCGTCGCCTCGACCGGCTACGTCCGCAACAACCTGCGCGTCCTCGACGGCGGGCAGGCGCAGCGGGCGGCGGCGGCGATGCAGATCGCCGCGCAGGCCGCCGTCGCCACCGCGGCGGCCACCGGCACCACCGGTGTGGCGCCGGTCAGCACCGCGACGGCGGTCGCCGCCTCGGCCACGGTGGCGGTCGGCACCGCGTACGGCGGCAGCTACTCGGACAACCGCTACGACCGCGTCCGCGAGGCCAAGGCCCGCGGCTACGAGGGCGATCCGTGCGGCGAATGCGGAAACATGACGCTGGTCCGCAACGGCACCTGCCTCAAGTGCGACACCTGCGGCTCGACCACGGGCTGCTCGTGACCGGCCGCCATCCCGGCCGATGAAGGAAAGGGGCGCTCCTCGGAGCGCCCCTTTTCTTTTGGGCACGCGCAACCGCCGGCGGAGCAGGTGTGCCGCCGAATACGGGAATAATCGTCTCGCGTTACAGCGCAGAGGTGCGCCACAGTCCCGGTGCGGACGGGGTGGTGGGTAGGCCACCACCCCCGCCGCCTATCGGAGGGACGAGGATGAAAGAGATCCTCACTCTCCTGATCCTGCTGTTGCAGGTGATCAAGGCATTGCTTGATTATCTGAACCGCTAAGGATCGGGCATGGAGGGCAGGGGCCTAGCCTCCCCTGTCCTCCTAGCCACTAAGATAGAGCGGATCGGGCCTTTCTACAACCGCCCCCAAAGGCGTGGGAATTTGAGCCATCTTGCAAATGCGACTTAATCGCATTATCAAAGAGGCTCTCAGGGATCACGCCAGGGAGTCGGCCATGTGCGAGCGCTGCCAAGGGATCAGCCTGCCCATCCTCCGCCGCGACCGTCGCAAGCTGTGGGAGATTCCGCACAGTTACCATTGCGCTATCGTCGGCACCTGCTTCTCGCCCGAGGACATGGCGTGGCTGCGCCGCAAGCTGAAGCTGACGCTCGCCCCGGACGCCCGCGAGTACGACGTCCACCGCTACTTCGTCGAGCAGGCGGCCCAATCCGGGCCGGCGTCGCGGCTGATGCACAAGCGCCTGGACGAGAAGTTCTCCGGCGAGGTGCGCCGCTTCGCCCGCGAGACCGGCGAGGACGGCTGGCGCGGTCTGTGGGACCAGGCGCTGGCGGCCGGCAGCGTGGCGGCGGCGTTCTGGGCGCTGGTCAGCCACGGCTGCGTGTCAGACGACCTGAAGCTGCGCGCCTACGCCGACGTGCACATGCTGTCGCACCTGATGGGCGGCGAGAACCGGCGCAGCCTGCGGGAGAACCAGGACCTCGGCCGGCGCTGCGCCGAGCTGGAAGGCCGGCTGGCCCGCACTGAACGCTCGGCGGCCGAGCGGCTGGCGGAGAAGGACGCGCGCATCCGCGAGCTTGAGATGGAACTGAGCCAGCGCCGCGCCGCCGTGCCGCTGCGGGCGCAACGGTCCGCCTCCGGTCCGCGCTCGGGGCGGTTGCTGCGCGAGGTGAACGCCTTGCGCCGGCGCGTGGCGGTCGAGCGGCTGCGCGCCCGCACCGCCGAGGCGGAGCTGGACCGGCTGCGGCGCCTGCTCGACGACGCGCCGCGGATGCAGCGGCAGGCCGGGACGGAATCGGAACCGGCCACCGCGCCGCGCGACCTCGGCGGGCAGGCGATCCTCTACGTCGGTGGGCGGCCCAGCCTGCTGCCGTTCCTGCGGGCGGCGGTGGAGTCGCGCAACGGCTGCCTGCTGCACCACGACGGCGGGTTCGAGCAGGCGACCCGCTGCCTGGAAGGGCTGGTCGAGCGCGCCGACGTGGTGGTGTGCCCGGTCGACTGCGTCAGCCACGACGCCTGCCTGCGCGTGAAGGGGCTCTGCCGCCGCCTCGACAAGCGGTTCCTGCCGGTGCGCAGCGCCGGGGCCACCACCTTCACCCGGGTGCTGGGGGTGCTCGGACGGACAGGCGATGCAACGCCCCTCGCCCCGGCCGGTTGATGCGCTGACACGATGGGGAAGAACACGACGGACAACCCGTGCGTCAAAGCCTGCTCGTTCGACGGCGAGGAGCTGTGCCGTGCCTGCTTCCGCACGCTCGAGGAGGCGCGGCATTGGAAGCGGCTGTCCGACGGCGAGAAGGAGGCGATCAACCGCCGCGTGGCCCCGCTGATGGCCGGCGGCGGCAAGGGCGGGCGCAAGCGGCTGCGCAAGCTCGACCGCAAGATCGCCAAGCTCGAGAGGAAGCTGGCGGCGCTGCGGGCGGAGCGGGAGGCCGCGGCGGGCGCGGCATGAGCGCACGCCTCCCAAAGGCCGGGTTGGACTGGCCCCGGAACACCGCTACGGTCGCGCTCACGTTTCGGCCATTGTCTCACCACGAAATTCAGGAGAGTGTCCATGGAAGGGCGCAAGGTTCCTTCGGTCGTCTTCAAGACCCGGGTGCGTGACGAGAGCGTCGGCGGCCCGAACCCGTTCCGCTGGCAGGACGTCACCAGCGACGACCTGTTCGCCGGCAAGCGCGTGGTGGTGTTCTCGCTGCCCGGCGCCTTCACCCCCACCTGCTCCAACGAGCAGTGCCCGGCGTTCGAGCGGCTGTACGACGAGTTCCGCGGCCTGGGCGTCGACGAGATCTACTGCCTCAGCGTCAACGACGCCTTCGTCATGTTCCAGTGGGGCAAGAGCCTGAACCTGAGCAAGGTGAAGCTGATCCCCGACGGCTCGGGCCACTTCACCCGCCGCATGGGCATGCTGATCAACAAGGACCACGTCGGCTTCGGCATGCGCTCCTGGCGCTACGCCATGGTCGTCAACGACGGCGTCGTCGAGAAGTGGTTCGAGGAGCCGGGCATCAACGACGAGGGCAAGAACGGCGACCCGTACGGCGAGTCGTCGCCCGAAAACGTGCTGACCTACCTCAAGAGCCGCTAACCGCCGGGCATCCGGCGCTGGGCCTGCCGCAGCGGCAGGCCCAGCTGCTCGCCGGCGCGGGTGCGGGCGGAATCGACCCGGCGCATCACCGGCGTCACCGTCGTCCCGTGCACGACGATCGACACCAGCACGATGAAGCCCACCACCGCCCACAGCCGGTCCGGCTGCGGGAAGTTCGCCTGGTTCAGCGCGTAGGCGAGGTAGTAGAAGGATCCCAGCCCGCGGATCCCGAAGAAGCCGATCACTGCCTGCTCGTGCCGCGGCATGCCCGTCCCCAGCAGCCCGACGAAGCCCGCCGCCGGCCGCACCGCGAACAGGATGAGCGCCGCGATCAGCGCGTCGGTCCAGCTCAGCGGCTCCAGCAGCCCGCGCGCCAGCGCGCCGCCGAACAGCACCAGCAGCGCCATCATCAGCAGCCGTTCGGTCTGCTCGACGAAGTCGTGCAGCTTCTCGTGGTAGTGGTGCGAGCGCTCCTCGTGGCGCAGCGCCACCGCGGCGACGAACACGGCGAGGAAGCCGTAGCCGTGCGCCATCTCGGTCGCTCCGTAGGCGACCAGCGTGATGCCCAGCGACACGAAGCCGTCGCCGCTGCTCGACAGCCGCGCCCGGTTCGGCACGCGGAAGGTCAGGAAGCCCAGCGCCTTGCCGACCAGCCAGCCGACGCCGACGCCGGCGAGCAGCTTCCACACCACGTCGATGCCGAACCACTCCACCGTCCACGTGCCCGGCTCCGGTCCGGAGGCGAGCGCCATGGCGACGGCCAGATGCACGAAGGGGAAGGCCAGCCCGTCGTTCAGCCCCGCCTCGGAGGTCAGGCTGAAGCGCACCTCGTCCTCCTCGCCGGAGCGTGGCGGGCCGACCTGCACGTCCGACGCCAGCACCGGATCGGTCGGCGCCAGCACCGCGCCCAGCAGCACCGCCTCCGCCGCCGGCAGCTCCAGCCCCCACCAGCCGGTCAGCGCGATGGCGGCGATCGACAGCGGCATGGTGATGCCGAGCAGCCGCCACGTGACCATCCACGAGCGCCAGCCGAGCGGCCGGTCGAGCTTCAGCCCGGCCCCCATCAGCGCGACGATGACGATCAGTTCGGTCAGCCGCTCGGTCGCCAGCGGGTATTCCAGCGGGTCGGGGAACTTGAGGATCGGGATCTGGAACAGCCCGAAGCCGAACAGCACGCAGACGATCGGCAGCGACAGCGGCAGCTCCTTCAGCACCATCGGCAGCCACGCCACCAGCAGGATCAGCAGGCCGATGCAGACCAGCGCCGCGATGTAGGAATCCATGAAGCACGCTCTCCCCCGCCGCCGGATTCGGCGGCCCCCCGGGAAGAGAACGCACGGATCAGCCGTTCGGGTGCATCCCGGCGTCAGCCGCCGTGCTTTCCGTGATGCCCGAAGCGCAACGGCGGGATCCTTCTGTTCGATGGCGCCCGGGTGGATCGCGGCCACGGCGAGCGCGTATGATCCGGATCATGAGGCGGGGGCAAGGACATGCGGGACACGGCGGCGTGGGTTGGGCTGGTGGCGCCCGGGCGGCTGACGCGGCGGCGGCTGTCGGCCGGGGAGGCCCTGTTCCACCAGGGCGACCCGGCGACCGCGGTGTACGTCGTGGACAGCGGCCGCATCCGGCTGGTCCGCCATCTCGAGGATGGAACGTCGGTGGCGGTGCATGCGGCCGCCGCCGGCGAGTCCTGCGCCGAGGCGGCGCTGTGGGCCGAGGCCTATCATTGCGACGCGGTCGCCGAGGCGCCGTCGGAGGTCACCGTGGTGCCCAAGGCGGACCTGCTCGCGGCGCTCGGCGCCGATCCGGGGGCGGCCCTGGACTTCGCCCGGGCCCTGGCGGGGCAGGTGCGCGACCTGCGCGCGCGGCTGGAGCTGCGCAACATCCGCTCGGCGCCGGAGCGCGTCCTGGCATGGCTGCGCCTGCGCGCCAGGGGCACGCCGGCCGTGGTGGCGCTCGACCGGCCGTGGACCGAGATCTCCGCCGAGATCGGCCTAGCGCGCGAGGTGATCTACCGCACGCTGGCCAAGCTGGAGCGTGACGGGCGGCTGCGCCGGGAGGAGGGGCGCATCACGCTGACCGGGAATTGAGCGTCGCGGCGCTTGTCCGCCGCCGTCGGCCCCCCAACATGGGCAAGGCACCCCGCACGAGGACCATCCCGATGCCGTTCCGCCGCTCCTTCGCCGCGCTGTTCCTCGCCGCCCTGCTGGCGCTTCCGGCCGTCCCCCGCGCCGACGACGCCCACCCCGAACCCAACAGGCCCGAAGCGGCGAAGCCCGAACGCAGCGACAAGCCGGCGCCGTTCGAGGCGCAGCGCACCGTCACCCGCCACAACCGTGCCGGGCTGGCCTACACCGCGGTGACGGAGTTCCTGCCGGTGCGTGAGGGCGGCAAGGACGAGGTGCTGGCGCGGATCTTCACCACGACCTATACCCTCGACGGCGCGGACGCCGGCAAGCGGCCGGTCGCCTTCGTCTTCAACGGCGGCCCCGGCGCCGCGTCGGCCTATCTGCACCTCGGCGCGCTGGGCCCGCGCATCGTGCGCTTCAACGACGACGGCACGCTGCCGCGCCCGCCGGCGCCCATCATCGACAATCCGGATACCTGGCTGCGCTTCACCGACCTGGTGTTCATCGACCCGGTCGGCACCGGCTATAGCCGCGCGCTGAAGTCGGGCGACGACGCCGAGAAGCGCTTCTGGAAGCCGGACGCCGACGCCCGCACGCTCTCCGAGATCGTCCGCCTGTGGATCGCCCGCAACGACCGCTGGGCCTCGCCCAAGCTGCTGGTGGGGGAGAGCTACGGCGGCTTCCGCATCGCCAAGATGGCGCGCCACATGGTGCAGCCGGCCGGCATCGGGCTCAACGCGCTGATCATGGTGGCCCCGGCCATCGACTTCGGCACCATCAACGACGAGACCACCGGGCTGCTCACCGCGGCGTTCAAGCTGCCGGCCATGGCGGCCAGCGCCGCCGCGCACGGGCTGGGGCAGGGCGGCGATCCCGCGGCGGCGGCGACCCAGGCGGAACGCTATGCGCTGACCAACTATCTGGCCGGGCTGGCGACGCTGGACGTCGGCAAGCTCGACGCCTCGGCGCCGCTGTTCGGCGAGGTGGCGCGGCTGACCGGCCTGCCGGTGGAGCTGGTGGCCCGCCACCGCGGGCGGGTGCCGGCGGGGGTGTTCGCGCGCGAGCTGCTGCGCGGGCAGGGGCGCGTCGTCAGCCTCTACGACGGCAGCTTCAGCGGGCCCGACCCCGATCCGGGCGCGTCGCGCGTCCGCGAGGACCCGTTCCTCACCGGCACGCAGCAGGTCTACGCCACCGCCTTCGCCACCTACGTGCAGCAGGAGCTGAACTTCCGCACCGAGCTGCCGTTCCACCTGCTGAGCAGCGCCGTCAACCGCGGCTGGGAGTGGCCGCGCGAGGCGCATCCCAGCGCGCTGCAGGATCTGCAGCAGGCGCTCACCCTGACGCCCAACCTGCACCTGATGATCGCGCACGGTCGCAACGACATGGTGACGCCATACCTCGGCTCGCGCTGGCTGGCGGCGCAGCTGGAGCTGCCGGCCGCGGAGCGCGGGCGCGTCCGCGTGCCGGTCTACGACGGCGGCCACATGATGTACACGCTGCCCGGGCCGCGCGCCCGGCTGGCCGAGGACGCCCGCGCGCTGCTCGACGACGCGCTGCGCTGAGGCTATCGTCACCGCACACAAGACCAGGAGGGTTTATCCATGTCCGGACGCATCGAGGCGCGCCTCAAGGAACTGGGGATCGAGCTGCCGCAGCCGGCGGCGCCGGTGGCCGCCTACGTGCCGACCACGCAGGCCGGCAAGATCCTGTTCGTCTCCGGCCAGGTGACGGTGTGGAACGGCGAGCGCAAGTTCCTCGGCAAGCTCGGCCAGGAGTTCTCGGTGGAGGAGGGCAAGCAGGCGGCCCGCCTGTGCGGCCTCAACATCATCGCCCAGGTCAAGGCGGCCTGCGGCGGCAACCTCGACCGCGTGGCCAGCTGCCTGAAGCTGGGCGGCTTCGTCGCCTGCGGCCCGGATTTCCACGACCACCCGGCGGTGATCAACGGCGCGTCCGAGCTGATGGTCGAGGTGTTCGGCGACGCCGGCCGGCACGCCCGCTTCGCCGTCGGCGCCCCGTCGCTGCCGCTGAACGTCGCCGTCGAGGTCGAGGCGGTGTTCGAGCTGGTGTGAGGACGCGTCGCCGCGCTTTGCAAGTTGCGACGCGATTCGGTCGTTCCGGTCGGTGCGCGCCCGCGCGCCGGCCGGTCCGCGCGGCCTGAAAGCACGCCCGCATCTCATCCGGTCGTCCTAACTCGACTGGCATAAGGTTTGCGTACGAACGCATAGGTCAGTATGCGTCGCGGGCGAGCACCATGAAGAACACTCCATCCGATCCGTCGCGGAACGTCAGCCCCTACCTGCTGAAGCGCCTGCGGAGCGTGGAGGAGGCCATGGCGGAGGTCCAGGACCACTCGCTGCGCAGCAGCCTGCGCCGGCGGCGCGATGATCTGGCCAAGCGGGTCGGGCAGGATACGGTGGACGAGCCCGTGGACGCGTGAGGCGGCTCCGGCCGACCTTGTCTCCGCCCTTGTCATAGGACCGGGACATGCCTAGGTCCCTTCGGGTCAGCACGAAGGAGGGGGCATGCCCGACGGCAGCGATGCCATCACCGTCAAGGTCCTGAACGGCATCGGCGAGGTCGCCGCGGCCGAGTGGGACGCCTGCGCCACCGACGGCAACCCGTTCGTCCGCCACGCCTTCCTGGCGGCGCTGGAGGAGTCCGGTTCGGTCGCTGCGCGCTCCGGCTGGCAGCCGGCGCATCTGGCGGCGCTCGACGCGCAGGGCCGCGTGCAGGGCGTGACGCCGGCCTACTTCAAGGGCCACTCCTACGGCGAGTACGTCTTCGACCACGCCTGGGCGAACGCCTACGAGCGCGCCGGCGGGCGCTATTACCCGAAGCTGCAGGTGGCGGTGCCGTTCACCCCGGTGACCGGGCCGCGCCTTCTGCTGCGCCCCGACGCCGGGCCGGGCGTGGCGGCGGCGCTGATCCAGGCGCTGGAGGAGCTGGTGCGCCGCTCCGGCCTGTCCTCGGCGCACGTCACCTTCCCGCTTGCGGAGGAGTACGAGCGGCTCGGCGCCGCCGGCTGGCTGCAGCGGCTCGGCACGCAGTACCATTGGGACAACCGCGGCTACGGTTCGTTCGACGACTTCCTGGGCGCGCTCAACGCCCGCAAGCGCAAGGCGGTGAAGCGCGAGCGGCGCGAGGTGGCCGACAGTTCGGTGCGCCTGCACGCGCTGACCGGCGACGACCTGAAGCCGGAGCACTGGGACGCCTTCCACCGCTTCTACCTGGAGACCGCCGACCGCAAGTGGGGCGGCGGCTACCTGAACCGCGCCTTCTTCCGCCACCTGGGCGCCACCATGGCCGACTCGGTCGTGCTGGTGATGTGCGAGGACAACGGGGAGTGGGTGGCCGGCGCGCTGAACCTGATGGGCGGCGGCGTGCTGTACGGGCGCAACTGGGGCTCGGACGGGCGCTACCGCTTCCTGCATTTCGAGGCGTGCTACTACCGCGCCATCGACTTCGCCATCGAGCACGGCCTGACCCGCGTCGAGGCCGGCGCCCAAGGCGAGCACAAGATCCAGCGCGGTTATCTGCCCCAGCCCACCTACAGCGCGCACTGGATTCCCGATGCGGGCTTCCGGCGGGTCCTCGCCGCGCATCTGGAGCAGGAGCGCGTCGCCGTGCACCGGGAAATGGAGGTGCTGGCCGAATATTCTCCCTACCGCCAAACCGACGACTGACCCGGTCATATGACTGATGGCCGTACTGATGACCAGTATTCGGTCGTTTCTCCTGGCCGTGCACGAGCCCGATATTGACGCAATTCGCTGCAATTCTCCGGGTTGTCGGAAACGTCCGATTGCCGTTTTCTTGGCAATACGAACCGCCAGCCCGAAAGGGATTGCGCTGCGGGGCGTTTGAGCTAAGCTCTTATGGGGTGGAGAGATCCCGGTAACCGGGGGACCGTCTGATGACCGACGACAAGACGATCCATTTCCTCAAGCGCGTGCGCGACCATCTGCTCTATCTGAAGCTGCGGCCCGGCGGCATGCGGCTGCAGGCCAAGGGGATGGACCTGTCGGCCCTGCACCTCAAGGGGTTCGATCTCAAGAACGCCGTCCTGACCCAGTGCGACTTCTCCGACAGCAAGCTGGAGGAGGTGAGCTTCGCCATGGCCGACCTGTTCGGGGCGAACTTCAGCCGTGCCTCGCTGATGGGATCGTCGTTCATGCGCGCCGACCTGCGCGGCACCAACTTCTACAAGGCCAACCTGCGGCAGACCGATTTCGAGGGCGCCGACCTGCGCCCCGGCCAGGTGCTGGCCACCGCCAACAAGCGCGACGGCATCGCCCAGCGCACCAGCCTGAAGGACGCCACGCTGGACGGCGTGCGCTTCAAGGACGCCGACCTGTCCAACGCCGACCTGTCGATGTCGTCGCTGACGCACGGCGACTTCAGCAACGCCAACCTGTTCTCCGCCAACCTGTCGGGCGCCGACCTCAGCGACGCGAACTTCAGCGGCGCCAAGATGAAGCAGGCGATCCTCAACGGCGCCAACCTGACCCGCTGCTGCCTGCGCAACGCCGACCTGCGCAACGCGGTGCTGCGCAACGTCGACCTGTCCGGCGCCGACATCACCGGCGCCAACCTGAACGGCGCCATCTACCTGAAGGACCGCGGCAAGCTGCCCGACGAGGTGCGCAGCAAGCTCGACCCGCACACGCTGTGGATCAACTCCGGCGGCAAGCGGGGGGAGCGGGCGGACCTCTCCGGCCTCGACCTGCACGGGGTGGACCTGAGCGCCTGCGACCTCAGCGGTGCCCTGTTCCGCGAGGCCTCGCTGGACGGCGCGACGCTGGCGAACGCCTATCTGGCGCTGGCCGACATGGGCGGCGCCTCGCTGCGCGGCGCCCAGCTGGAGCAGGCGATCCTCACCGGCGCCAACCTCGCCGAGGCGGACCTGACCGGCGTGCAGGCGGCCGGCGCCGACTTCGGCATGGTCGAGCTGCGCACCCCGGACGGCCGGCCGACCGGACGCATGTGGCCGGCCAACCTGACGCGCGCGGTGTTCGCCAACGCGGACCTGCGCGGCGCCCGGCTGCAGGGGGCGCGGCTGGCCGGCGCGCAGTTCGACCGGGCGAACCTGACCTCCGCCGACCTGCGCGGCTGCGACGAGGTCGCCGTGGACCTGTCGCACGCCGTCACGCTGGGCCTGCGCCGCGGGGCGCTCGCGAGGGAGTCCGAGGACCGCGCGCCGGAGGCGGTGCTGGCGGTGTGATCGCACGCCGGCCCTCCCCCGCCGGGCGGGGGAGGAACTGGGTTACCGCGTCACCACGTCCCGGCCGGGCTCTGCACTTGGTGCGCGCCGGCCGCCGGCTCGTTGGCGGCCAGCCAGCGCTCGACCTCCAGGGCGGCCATGCAGCCCATGCCGGCCGCCGTCACCGCCTGCCGGTAGACCTTGTCCTTCACGTCGCCCGCGGCGAACACGCCGGGGATGTCGGTGGCGGTGGAGTCCGGCGCCGTGACGATGTAGCCGGCCTCGTCCATCGCCACCTTGCCCTTGAACACCTCGGTCGCCGGCGAGTGGCCGATGGCGACGAACACGCCCTCCACCGGGATGGTCGACAGCGCCCCGGTCTTGACGTTCTTGACCTTCAGGCCGGTCACCGCGCGCGGGTTGCCGAGGCTGCCGTCGCCGGTGCCCTCGATCTCCTCGACCACGCTGTCCCACACCACCTGGATCTTCGGGTTGGCGAACAGGCGGTCCTGCAGGATCTTCTCGGAGCGGAAGCTGTCGCGGCGGTGCACCACCGTCACCTTGGAGGCGTGGTTGGTGAGGTACAGCGCCTCCTCGACCGCGGAGTTGCCGCCGCCGATCACCGCCACTTCCTTGCCGCGGAAGAAGAAGCCGTCGCAGGTCGCGCAGGCCGACACGCCGTAGCCGCGGAAGGTCTCCTCGCTGGGGATGCCCAGCCAGCGCGCCTGCGCGCCGGTGGCGATGACCACCGCGTCGGCGGTGTAGGTGTCGCCGGAATCGCCCTTGCACACGAAGGGGCGCTTGGAGAAGTCCACGTCGACGATGATGTCGAACATCATCTTCGTCCCGACGTGCTCGGCCTGCTTGGCCATCTGCTCCATCAGCCAGGGGCCCTGGATCGGATCGGCGAAGCCCGGGTAGTTCTCCACGTCGGTGGTGATGGTCAGCTGTCCGCCGGGCTGCATGCCCTGCACCAGCACGGGCGCGAGGTTCGCGCGCGCGGCGTAGATCGCCGCGGTGTAGCCGGCCGGGCCGGCGCCGATGATCAGGACCTTGGTGTGGTGCGAAGCGGGCATGGGTCTCAGCGTCCGTTGAATTCTAGAATCCGAACATGTGGTCGAGGCTGAAGGCGCGGTCGCCGTCCAGGCAGCCGTGGTAGCCGAACAGCCGGCACGTCGTGTCGCGGATCAGGATGTAGGCATTCTCGCCCGCCGCCGCACGCTCGGCCTCGGTGAAGGTCTCGTGATGGCTGAACAGCCGCGAGCCGGAGCAGGGGATGGCGATCTTCCGGCGCGCCACCTCGGTGCCGTTCTTGCGGGTCAGCACCAGCGTGGTGTCGGAGGAGTCGTGCCACGGCGTCGAGGCCGGATAGATCAGGTGGCAGAAGGTGTCCAGCGGCTCGGGCCCGAGGCGCAGGAACAGGCGCGTCGACAGCCCCGGCGGGCGGCCATGGTAGCTCTGCGGCTCGTCCCGGTAGGTCAGCGCGGTGTTGAAGATGTGGCTGCCGAAGCTGGTCTCGGCGGCGTGGCCGCTGGCGCGGTTCTCGTAGCGGACCAGCGCGTGCAGCCAGCCGTCGGCGCAGTCGCCGGCGTCGAAGTCGTACAGCAGCTCGACATGGCCCCAGCCGCCGGGCAGGTCGGCGCCGTTCAGCAGGTCCGTCACGTCCAGCGCCACGCTGTCGGAGCGCTTCAGGGCGCCGAAGCGGTGCTCGGCCACCGGGCGGCCGGAGGCGTCGTGGACGACGGCCTTCACCGGAAGCTCGGCCTGCGCGGTGCTCATCGGGGTGGGGAGCAGGATGGTGCGCCAGCGCTCCGGCGGCAGCACGGGAGCCGGCAGGATGTGGCCCTTGCCGAGCAGCGGGCCGAGGGTGGCCAGCTTGGGATCGGGCTTGAGGTCGACGCGCTCGACGTTGGCGTGGGCGACGCGGCGGCGGCCGTCCGCGGCGATCACCTCGTAGCGCGGGCGGACGAAGTGCTTGCCGGCGTGCACCTCGAACTGGGCGGGCCAGCGCGCCTCGGGGAACAGTTCGGCCACGTCCAGCGCGGTGGTGGCGAAGGGGGCGACGGTGCGCTCCAGCGTGCGGATCTCGTTGTGGCCCATCAGGCTCAGGCCCACGGCGCCCGGCGGGATCGGCAGCGGGTGGCTGTTCTGGATCCACAGCAGCACCTTCTCGCCCTCGCGCGGCGCCGGCAGGCCGGCGTAGAGGTCCGACGGCCAGGCGTTGGCGTCGTGGGTGCAGGACAGCTCCGCGTCCGACTCGCCGAAGGTGTCCAGCGCGTACTTCACCACGTCGTGCCCCGCGGCACCGATCACGTGCAGGAACAGCGAGCCGCAGAAGTCGTCCAGACCGAAGCGGGCGCGCACCTGCCGGCTGTCGATGGTGACGGTGCCGTTGGCCGGCGGCATGGCGTCGGTCCACTCGGCCAGCGCGGCGCCGTCGGCGCCCATCAGCCGCGCCCACAGGCGGGGGGCCTTGGCGCCGTAGCCGGTCCAGTAGTTGGCCGAGACGATGCGGGTGTGCCGGCCCGGCTCGTCTTTTGGTTGTTCGTCCCGCAGCCAGCCGAAGTTGGTCGCCCAGTTGAACTTGGCGAGGTAGTTGACGCGGTCGGTCAGCATGTCCTCGGGGATGCGCATGGTGTCGAGCGACACCATCGGCACCCCGCGCGGGACGAGGTGGGCGATGTGGTTCTCCAGCTTCTGCGAATCGAAGGCGACGACGAACACCAGCGCGGCGCCGCCCGCCGCCAGCTCGGTGACCGGCTTGGCGGCATGGCCGAGGATGGTGCGCCCGACCGCCTCGACGTCCTGCACGTAGACGCCCTGGACGGCGACGCGGGAGAGGTCGTGGAACTCGGCGAAGCCCTCGACGAGGCCGAGGGGATCGTAGATCGCCACCGGCCCGGCCTCGACGAGCTTGCCGACCAGCGTCACCGCTTTGGGCGCGGCGAGCGGATGCCCCAGCGCCTTGAAGAAGCTGCTGCCGCCGGTGGCGTTCGAGAAGGTGGCGATGCGAAGGGTCATGGCGCGCGCATAGCAGGAACCGGGCCGACGGTTATAACCCTTCGGTCGGGGTCGCGACAGGGGTTTCCGAGCGAGGGGGTGGGGGAAGCTGTATAGCCCCTCTCCCTTGATGGGAGAGGGGTTGGGGAGAGGGTGGTGCCGGCGAAGCCGGCCAGGAATTTATGTGCCGCCATCCGGCGGCTATCCCCTCTCCCCAAACCCCTCCCCCGCAAGGGGGAGGGGCTTCTTAGGTTACGCCCCGACCAGCTTCTTCGCCCACACCCCGATGCGGTGCCGCCACTGCTCGTGCCAGACGTAGCCGCCGCCCTTGACCCAGTTCATCTGCAAGGCCCGGCGCGGCCCCTCGAAGGAATGGTGGCCGTGCCAGGAGCGTTCGGAGCGGCGGAAGCACAGCAGCGTGCCGGCGTCCGGCGGCACCTCGGCGGCGTAGTCCTCGAGATCCGGCGAGCGCAGCACGCGCAGCCGCCCGCCCGACGATTCCCAGGGCGGGTTCATGTAGATCAGCACGGTGATGATCTTGCTGGCCGAATCCGTGTGGATCTTGCCGTCGGTGGCGCGGCACTGACCGCGCACCGTGAACATGGTGGGGTAGGGCGCGAGGTTGAGCGTGAACTTGTCCTCGAACGCCCGCCGCATCTCCGGCCCGCGCAGCTCCTCGATGAAGGCGCTGAAGGCCGGGCCGTAGGGGTAGACGTCGAGCGGGATGGAGCCCGGCTTGTCCACCTTGGGGTAGTCGCGGTTGATCGTCTCCAGATGCTCGGCCCGGATGAAACCCGGCACGCACAGATACTCGTACGGCTCTTGGTTCAGGGGCGTGGCGCGGAATTTCTCCAGGTCGAGCATGGACACGGGTGCTGGCTCCGAGATTGGTACTCAAACAATCGGAGCGTCAGGGAAGCACAATTCGTGGCGGGCGCGCCACTCCGGACCGACGTAGTTGACGATGATCGACTTGCGGACGCCGTTGATCGGCCGCTTGGCGAAGCCGTGCCAGGTGTCGGTGCCGGGGATGAAGATCAGCCCCTTGTTGAAGGCGTAAGGCGCCCGGCCCAGCACGGCGCCGGCCTCGTCCATGATGTCGGTGCCCCACTCCTCGGACCCCGGCTCGGAGGAGAGATAGATCAGCATGGTGAACTTCTTGACGCCGATGTCGGTGTGCGACTCCAGCCAGAAGCCGTCCTTGTCCTGGCAGTACTCGATGCGCAGGTTGGTGCCGGACAGGTCGATGCCGCAGGTCTGCTGCAGCGCGCCGGTCACCGCGCCGCTCTGGAAGGCCCGGGCCACCTGCTCGCACACCGGGTACTGGGCGCGGTGTTCGGCGCTGAAATAGCTGCGCGACGCGTTGTTGGTCTCGCGCTTGCCGTAGGTCTCGGCGCGGTTCGGCGCCTCCCAGGGCAGGGCGGCGATGGCCTCGCCGGTGTCGGCCGGAAGCGCGTCCTCCAGCAGCCAGTGGCGGTACGGCTGGGCGTCCAGGCGGGCGGCCTGGAGGCTGGCGAGGAAGCTCTTCTCGATGGCGGCGGCCGGTGAGGTCATGGGAGGTGTCCCCTGGTCAGGTCGGTTCAGCTGTGGCCGCGGCGGGCCAGCAGGCGGTGGCGTACGGTCTCGGCGATCTCGCGCGTTTCATCCAGCGGCGGGTAGCTCCAGCTCTCCAGCTCCCCGGTGAAGGGGCGCGCGATGCCGTCGCGGTAGAGGCCGTCGAGGAACGCCCGGAACTTCGGCGACCCGCCGTCGAGTTCGATTACATACACCGGTTTGCCGGTGGAGCAGGCCTCCGAAACCATGGACACGCTGTCGCAGGTGCAGACGATCACGTCGGCTTGCGCCAGGTAGGCGAAGTAGGGGTTCTCGCCCTCGCCGTCCCACACCTCGGCGTGCGGGCCGGTCAGGCGGGCGCGCAGGATCGCCTCGTTGTCGGCGCCGGTGCGGCGCGACGGCGTGACCATCAGCCCGACGCCGCGGTCGCGGGCGAAGCCGGCCAGCTTTTCCGCCACGTCGCCCATGATGGTGGGGGTGAGCTGGTAGACCGCGTTGGTGCCGCCGACCAGAACCGCGACGCGCGGGTGCGGCAGGTGGGCGAGGCGCGGGCCGTGCGCCGCGGCGGCGTTCGCCAGCACGGCGGGGGTGACGCGGTGCAGCGCGCCGCGCGTCACCAGAACGTTGGGGCCGCGCAGCCGGTCGTGCCGCGGGACCACCACCAGGTCGAAGTGGCGCGGGTTGATCTGCGGGTCTTGGATCTGCACCGTGAAGGTGCGGCCGCGCGAGCGCTTCTTGATGGAGAGCACCGGCGCGATGCTCTGCCGGCCGGTGCCGATGACGATGTCCGGCCACGGCGCCCGGATCGGATCGCCCTGCGGGCCGGCGGCGAAGCGGTTGCCGACGCGCAGGAACGGGCTGAGCTGGCGCCACGGGCTGCGCAGCTGCACGCGCTTGATGACGGGCTCGATGCCCAGGGCTTCGGCGAGGCCGCGGCACTGGTTCTCCATGCCCGGCTTGCCGTCGGTGATGACCCAGCAGGTGAGAGCGTTCATAGGCGGTGCTCAGTCCAAATTCCGGAACAGGGGGTGCGGCCGGTCGTCGCGCCGGGCCGCAAAGCGCGGTGCACGGCGAAATTTTGCTTCACGCCGCAATGGGATCCGTCTTGGCGGGGCGGACCACGCCGTGTAATATCCTTGCTCAGACCATCCCCCGGAGCTAGCTGAGTACACCATGCGGCGGGTCAAACTCGACCGAATTGACCGGCGCATTCTGCGCGATCTGCAGAATGACGGCCGGATGACGAACGTGGAGCTTGCGCGGCGCGCCGGCATCTCCGCCCCTCCCTGCCTTCGGCGCGTGCGCGCGCTGGAAGAGGCGGGGTTCATCCGCGGCTACCACGCCGACATCAACCCCGACGCGTTGGGGTTCGGCGTCACCGTGTTCGCCCAGGTCGGCCTTTCCAGCCAAGCGGAAGCTGACCTAAAGAAATTCGAGGAGCTGGTCAACAGCTGGCCGCTGGTGCGCGAGTGCAACATGCTCGCCGGCGAGTACGACTTCCTGCTCAAGATCGTGGCGGAGGACTGGGATGACTACCAGCGCTTCCTGACCACCAAACTGACCAGCGCGCCCAACGTGGCGCACGTGAAGTCGGCGCTGTCGATCCGTGGCTCGAAGTACCTGCCGGGCGTGCCGATCGACGTGGACTCCCCGGACATCCCGGAAGGCAGCGAGGAGGACGACCTCGTGGACGAGGACGAGGCCGAGTCGACCCCGCGCAGCGCGCGGCGCTGAGCCCGGCCTTCCCGGATCACGCTTGAGCGGCGCCGCCCCGGCCAGGGGCGGCGCCGTTTTGCGTGATGCGATGCTGCGCCGCAACCTCCGCGCTTTCCGCAGGCCGATCCGGTGCTATGATTTCTGCGCCCGTTTGCGGAGATCGCCGTCCATGCCGTTCGCCTTCGCCTTGCGCACCGTTGCCGCCGCCGCCGTCGCGGCGTCGCTGCTCGCCAGCCCCGCGGGGGCCGCGGCGATCTCCCGCACCAACGCCATCGAGCTGGTCACCTTCCCCTCCAAGGACGCCGACGTCCGCGCCGAGGGGGCGACGGCGCTGCAGGGGCGCATCATGCGCCCGGCCGGCACCGGGCCGTTCCCGGCGGTGGTCATGCTGCACGGCTGCAGCGGCCTGTTCACCAAGGCGGGGGCGCTCTCCGCCCGCCACCTCTGGTGGGCGCGCACGCTGCGCGACCAGGGCTATCTGGTGCTGATGGTGGACAGCTTCGGTCCGCGCGGCATCGCCGAGCAGTGCACGCAGACCGAGCGGCGCGTCCGCGCCTCGGTCGAGCGCAAGCGCGACGCCTGGGGGGCGCTGGACTTCCTGCGCCGCCGCCCCGACGTGCAGGGCGAGCGGATCGCCGTGGTCGGCTGGTCGCACGGCGGCGGCACGGTGCTGACCGCCTACGAGGCGGAGACCGACGGCGCCGGCTTCCGCGGCGGGGTGGCCTTCTACCCCGGCTGCCGGGTGGCGCTGCGCGATCCCGAGTGGGAGCCGGGCGGGCCGCTGCTGATCCTGATCGGCGAGGACGACGACTGGACCCCGGCGGAACCCTGCCAGGAGCTGGCCGGGCGCGACTCGGTGAAGGACCGGCTGGAACTGGTGGTCTATCCCGGCGCCCACCACGGTTTCGACCTGCCGGCGAGCCCGATGCGCACCCGCAAGGACCTCGCCAACGCGCCTGGCGGGCAGGCGCACGTCGGCACCAACGAGGCGGCGCGCGACGACGCGGTGGCGCGGGTCACCGCGTTCCTGGCGAAGCTTCTCAAGGAGGGGTGAGGATGCCGCTGTATTCCCACACAGCAAGGCGGAGCGGCCCAAAGTGAAGTGAGGGGGGCGCACCGGGCCCTCCCCCTCCCGTCGGCATCACCCCCAGGCCGCCAGCACCGCCTGCGCATCCGCCTCCACCAAGGGCCGGCGGGCCGGCGGCGGGCCGCCGTCGACGCGCAGGCCGAGCAGCGTCTCCACCAGCGGCTCCGGGCCGCCGTGCGCCACCACCTGGCCGCGGGCGGCGACGTGCGGATGGCCGGGGACCTCGGCGATCTCCGGCAGCGCCTCGAAGCAGCAGTCGGCGGGGTCGAGCACCGCCTTCCACTCCTCCAGCGTGCGGCCGGCGAACTGGGCGGCCACCTCGGCCATCAGCGCGCGCTGCGGCAGCGGCTCGCCCTGGCGGGCGATCCAGTCAGGGCGGCCGACCGCCTCGCAGAAGCCGCGCCAGAACTTCGCCTCGATGGCCGACAGCGTGGCGAAGCGGCCGTCCTTCGTCGGGTAGACGGCGTAGAACGCGGCGCCGCCGGACAGCAGGCCCTGACCGCGCGCCGGCAGCTCGCCGCGCGCCGCCGCGGTGAGGTTGAGGCCCTGCCAGCCCAGCACCGTCTCCATGATCGACAGGTCGAGGAAGGCGCCTTTGCCGGTGCGCTCGCGCCCGAACAGCGCGGCGCACACCGCCAGCGCCGTCTGCTGCGCCGAGGCGAAGTCGGCGACCGGCGGGAAGGCGAAGACCGGCCGCTCCTCGGTGCCCGACACCGCCAGCCCGCCGCCGACCGCCATGTAGTTCATGTCGTGCCCGGCGCGCAGCGCGTACGGTCCGCCGTAACCCCAGCCGGACAGGCTGGCGTGCACCAGGGCGGGGTTCAGCGCGCGCAGCCGTTCCGGCGCCAGCCCCAGCTTGGCCAGCACGCCGGGCCGGTAGCTCTCCACCAGCGCGTCGGCGCGCGCGATCAGATCCTCGAAGCGGGCGCGGCCGTCCGCGCTCTTGAGGTCGAGGCGCACCACCGTCTTGCCGGCGGTCAGCAGCTTGTAGGCGGCGGTGGTTCCATCGGAGTCCGGCGGGCCGAGGCGGCGCAGCGGGTCGCCCTCCGGCGGTTCGACCTTCACCACCTCGGCGCCGAGGTCGGCGAGGATCTGCGCCGCGTGCGGGCCGGGCAGGTATTGTCCGAGATCGATGACACGGACGCCGGCGAGGAAGGTGAGCGGCATGGGTGGGACCCCTGACGGTTTGCGGTGTCCCCTTTTAGCCGGTCGGCGGCGGATGTGAAACCTCGGGGTGCGCTCGGGCGTTCTCCTCCCATGCCGCACTGCAGGAGGGGAACGACGATGAGGGAACGACGCGAGACCGGGCGCGAGACGGGGCGCTGGTGGGTGTGGGGCGCCGCGGCGATGATGGCCGGCGCCGCCGCCTACACGGTGTGGAGCCGCAGCCGCCAGGGCGCGGGGCCGCAGCGCATGGCGCCGGCCTTCCGCGACGCCGAGCCGCAGGGGCCGACCGATCCGAACTGCCACGCCCAAGTGCGCAACGCCGGGCCGGAGCACATGCGCGACGAACCCCGCCGGCCGTGGAGCAAGGTCGACCAGGCGGTCGACGAATCCTTCCCGGCCAGCGACCCGCCGTCCTTCAGCCCGGGCGCGACCTGACCGGTCGCGCTCAGCGCAGCGGGATGTTCATCTGCACGCTGACGCCCGGCGCCGGAGCGTACATCACCGGCGGTGCCACGTAGTAGGGCTGTGGGTAGACCACCGCCGCCGGCGGCGGCGCCACGATGACGCGCCGCGGCGGCGGCGGCATCACCACCACCGGCGGAGCGCCGTAGACGTACACGTCGTCGTGGTGGTGCCTGTGCTTGTGCTTGTGGTGGCCCCAGCCATGGCCGCGCCCGTGCCCGCCCGGATCCGCCGCCGCCGGAGTGGTCAGCGCCAGGGTCAAGCCCCCGGCGAGAGTGAGCGCGCGAACAACAGCCGTCCCGAACATCCGCCTAACCCTTTTTTGCACACGGTCCGAGCACCTTAGCACCGCTTCCGCCCGCCCCGCCCGCGCTTGTGCACGGCCGGGCTGGGACAAATTTGGGCTGGCGCTCTCCGTTCGATATGGCGCGTTTTCGTCCGTGCGCCATTCGTCCGAAAGGGGTGCAGGCAAAAGAAAAGGGGGCCGGAAACCGGCCCCCTTCGCTTTCCATCCACGGACGGCGGATCACTCCGCCATCACATGCTCCATCTCGTCCTCGTCCGAGCCGGCGCGACGCTTCGGGCGGTGGCCCTCGACGTACTCGAACGCCGGCTTGTCGTCCTTGACCGTGACGCGCACCAGGCCGCCCTTCGACAGCTTGCCGAACAGGACCTCCTCGGCGAGCGGCTTCTTGATGTGCTCCTGGATGACGCGGCCGAGCGGACGGGCGCCGTACAGCGGGTCGTAGCCCTTCTTGCCCAGCCAGTCGCGGGCCTCGTCGGTCAGCTCGATCGACACGCCGCGGTCTTCCAACTGCGCCTCCAACTGCATGATGAACTTGTCCACCACGCGGTTGATGACCTCCTTGCTGAGCGCCGCGAACGGGATGATGGCGTCCAGGCGGTTGCGGAACTCCGGCGTGAACAGCTTCTCCACCGCCTCCATGTCCTCGCCGACCCGACGTTCGCGCTCGAAGCCGATGGCCGGCTTCGCCATGTCCGCCGCACCGGCGTTCGAGGTCATGATGAGGATCACGTTGCGGAAGTCGACCGACTTGCCGTTGTGGTCCGTCAGCTTGCCGTGGTCCATGATCTGCAACAGTATGTTGAACAGATCCGGGTGCGCCTTCTCGATCTCGTCCAACAGCAGCACGCAATGCGGGTGCTGGTCGATGGAGTCGGTGAGCAGGCCGCCCTGGTCGAAGCCGACGTAGCCCGGAGGGGCGCCGATCAGGCGCGACACGGTGTGCCGCTCCATGTACTCCGACATGTCGAAGCGGATCAGCTCGATGCCCAGCGTGTGCGAGAGCTGCTTCGCCACCTCGGTCTTGCCGACACCGGTCGGGCCGGTGAACAGGTAGTTGCCGATGGGCTTCTCCGGCTCGCGCAGGCCGGCGCGGGCCAGCTTGATGGCGGAGACCAGCGCGTCGATGGCCTTCTCCTGGCCGAAGACCATGGTCTTCAGGTCGCGCTCCAGGTTCTGCAGCACTTCCTTGTCGTCGCGGCTGACCGACTTCGGCGGGATGCGGGCGATCTTGGCGACCACCGCCTCCACGTCCTTCACGCCGATCTTCTTCTTGCGCTTGTTCTCCGGCAGCAGCATCTGCGCGGCGCCGACCTCGTCGATGATGTCGATCGCCTTGTCCGGCAGCTTGCGGTCGCCGATGTACTTGGCCGACAGCTCAACCGCCGAGCGGATGGCGTCGGTCGTGTAGCTGACGCGGTGATGCTTCTCGTAGTACGGCTTGATCCCGGTGAGGATCTTGATGGCGTCCTCGATCGACGGCTCGTTGACGTCGATCTTCTGGAAGCGCCGGACCAGCGCACGGTCCTTCTCGAAGTAGTTGCGGTACTCCTTGTACGTCGTCGAGCCCACGCAGCGCAGCGTGCCCGAGGCGAGTGCCGGCTTCAGCAGGTTGGACGCGTCCATGGCGCCGCCCGAGGTCGCACCGGCGCCGATCACCGTGTGGATCTCGTCGATGAACAGGATGGCGTTGTCCTGCGCCTCCAGCTCGGAGATGACGGCCTTGAGGCGCTCCTCGAAGTCGCCGCGGTACCGCGTGCCCGCCAGCAGCGAGCCCATGTCGAGCGAGAAGATGGTGGCGCTCTTCAGCACCTCCGGCACCTCGCCGTGCACGATGCGGCGCGCGAGGCCTTCCGCGATCGCGGTCTTGCCGACGCCCGGGTCGCCCACGTAAAGCGGGTTGTTCTTGGAGCGGCGGCACAGGATCTGGATGGTCCGTTCGACCTCCTGCTCCCGGCCGATGAGCGGATCGATCTTGCCGCCCGCCGCCTTCTTGTTCAGGTTCACGCAATAGGCCTCAAGGGCCTCGCTGCCTTTCTTCACGACCTTCTCCGCCGCCGCGTCGTCGTCGGATCCGGACACCCGCTTGGTCTCGGAGCGTCCCGGAGCCTTCGCGATACCGTGAGAGATGTAGTTCACCGCGTCGAACCGGGTCATCTCCTGCTCCTGCAGGAAATAGACCGCGTGGCTCTCGCGTTCTGAGAACAAGGCGACGAGCACGTTTGCTCCCGTCACCTCCTCACGACCCGACGACTGGACGTGGATCGCGGCGCGCTGCAGAACCCGCTGGAACCCGGCTGTGGGCTTGGCATCATCGGGCCTGCTGGTGACGAGGTTCGCAAGTTCGTTGTCGAGGTAATCCGAGAGTTCCGTGCGGAGGCGGTCCAGCTCCACGCCGCAGGCGCGCAGCACCGCCATGGCATCCGAATCCTCGGTCAATGCGAGAAGAAGATGTTCGAGCGTCGCGTATTCGTGCCGGCGCTCATTCGCATAGGCGAGGGCTCGGTGCAGCGTCTGTTCGAGGTTACGCGACAGCATGTGCGTATCTAATCCTTCTCAAGCGTGCATTGCAGCGGGTGCTGATGTTGGCGTGCGAAGTCCATGACCTGCGTCACCTTGGTCTCCGCCACCTCGTACGTGAACACGCCGCACACGCCCACGCCCCGGCGGTGCACATGCAGCATGATCGTCGTCGCCTCCTCGCGTGACTTGCTGAAGAAACGCTCCAACACATGAACGACGAACTCCATCGGGGTGTAGTCGTCGTTCAGCATCAAGACCTTGTACATCGAGGGCTTTTTGGTCTTGGGCTTGGCCTTGATGACCACTCCCGTCCCGGTGCCCTCATCCCCGTTTCTGTCGGAATCGGCCATGGCCCCTAGCAGATGATCTCAGCGATGCGCATCGCTTCAATGATATGAGCACTCCCGGCGTGGAGGGAAGGGGCCGAATGCGTTTGCTCTCCATTTGGGAGAAGCCCCATCGGATCGGGCCACGGCTCGTTACCCCCGAATAGGGCGAACCGCCACCCCGCCTATCCCGCCGGTCCTCTTCCGTCCAACAGCTATGCCAACAGCTATGGACCTCGGACGGCACCGGGTGCGGTGACAAAAGTCGGGCTCCACCAAAGCGCAGCCGGGCGCTTGGGAGCCCCTCTCCCATCGAGGGAGAGGGGCTTTCAAGCCACGCCGGCCAAAAACGAAGAAGGCCCGGAGGCGGGAGCCTCCGGGCCTTCGTTCGTCAGCGGGCGCTGCGGCCGGTGTTACGCGGCCAGCGGCTTGCCCAGCTTCTCGACGGCCACGTTGACGCGGGCGTTCAGCGGGGCGAGCGCCTCGTTGGTGACCTTGATCGACAGCTGCTGCAGCTTGGTGCTCTCGGCGACCAGCGCGTCCAGCGACGACTTCAGGTAGGCGTTCTGCAGATCGACCAGCTCGCGGATCGACTTGACCGCCAGGGCCGACTTGCCGATGGCGAGGCTCTGCTCCAGCGAGGACTGGGTGAAGGCGGCGACCTGCTTGCCGGCTTCCTCGGCGCCCTTGGCGACGATGGTGCCCGACTGCACGACGGCCTCGACGTTGCCCTTGGTCAGCGCGTTCAGCTCCTCGTAGCTCTTCAGCAGCTGGGCCGAGGCCTTCTGGAGCTGCTCCTGCTGGGCCTTGGCGTAGCCCTCGAGGCTCTGCTTGGTCTGGCCGACGACGTCCTCGAAAACCTTCTGAGCGGCGGCGATCTTGTCGTTCATGTCCGTGTCCCCGTGTCTGGTACCGCGCGCCGACCCCACACAAGGCAACCGGATCGCGGAAGGATGAAGCCCGGACCCGTGATGGTCCCGGGTCGTTTGCTGCGGTGCAGCATATGCCGTCAATATAGGCGGTCCGGCGGGGGAGTCAACGGGATTTTTGTGCACTGCACAAAATGGCCGGAGGCGTTCACCGCGCCCTGAACACGACGACGGCCCGGCGGTCCGAAGACCGCCGGGCCGTGCCTTCGCCAGGATGGAACCGCGGCGCTCAGGCGGCGAGCGGCTTGGCGAGCTTCTCGACCGCCGCGTTGACGCGGGCGTTCAGCGGGGCGAACGCCTCATTGGCGACCTTGACCGACAGCTCCTGCAGCTTGGTGGCCTCGGCGACCAGCGAGTCGAAGCTCTGCTTGGCGTAGCTGTTCTGCAGCTCGACCACCTCGTTGATCGACTTCGCCGACAGCAGCGCGCGGCCGGCGGCCACGGACTTGTCGAACGAGGCCTGGGCGAAGGCGACCAGCTCCTTGTTGATGTCCTCGGCGCCCTTGGCGGCGATGGTGCCGGACTTCAGCAGGGCGTCGACGTTCGCCTTGCCGAACGCGGTGTATTCCTCGTAGCTCTTCAGCAACTGGGCCGAGGCCTTCTCGACCTGCTCCTTGGTCGCGGCGACGGTCTGCTCGAAGTGCTTGCTGGCCTGCTCCTGGCCGGCCTTGACGATGCCTTCGAAGTGGTCCTTCGCCTGGGCGGCGACGTCCTCGATGATCAGCTTGGCGGCGGGCTTGGCCTTGAGAGCGGCGGTGGTCATGGTCGCGCTTTCCTTCCTTGACGACGTCCCGCATCGGACCTCAACGGCGGAGTGTCGACGCGGTTGGATGTTGCGGTGCAGCATCGCCAATGTGATCAAGAAGGAGGCAGGAGTCAACGGGAAAATTGTGCACTGCACAAAGACATTCGAAGCTTCGCGGGCTTCGTGTGCGAAGCTTTGCTTAACGAAAGCTTTACCGGCGCGCGTGCCCAATCCTACCCGAACCGTCCGCCGGATGCGTTGCCGCCAGAAGTCGTAGGACCTGCGGCGGGATGCCGCAGCGCGATCCTCGGGACGGAGGAACACTCTCGGGAACGCACCGGCTCATGACCTATTGCCTCGGCATCAAGACCCGCGACGGCCTGATCGGTCTGTCGGACGGCCGCATCACCAGCGGCACGCAGCTGTCCTCGGCGCGCAAGGTGACCATGATGGGGGCGGACGGCGACCGCTTCTTCATCCTGAACTCCGGGCTGCGCAGCGTGCGCGACAAGACGCTGGCCTACCTGCGCCGCGACATGGCGCGGCGCCGGGGCGAGAGCTTCGCCACCATGCTGGACGCGGTCACCGCCTTCTCGCAGTGCCTGCGCCAAGTGTCGGCCGAGGACAAGGAGGCGCTGGAGGCGTCCAAGCTGCACTTCAACCTGCATGCCATCATCGGCGGCCAGCTGGCCGAGGACGACGAGCCGGGCATGTACCTGATCTATCCCGAGGGCAACTGGATCGAGGTGGACGAGCGCACGCCCTATCTGTCGATCGGCGCCACCGCCTACGGCAAGCCGATCCTCGACCGCGCGCTGAAGTACGACACCGACATGTCGACGGCGCTGAAGATCGCCTACCTGTCCTTCGACTCCACCCGCTATTCCTCGAACGACGTCGGCTTCCCCATCGACATGGTCAGCTACGACCGTGCGGGACGGGCGTGGCGGCAGACCAACTTCGACTACGACGACCTGGTCGAGCAGCGCCTGTGGTGGAACCGCAACATCACCGACCTGGTCCGCCGGATGCCGGACGGCCCCTGGGTCGAGACGCTGGTGCCCGAGGCGCTGCGCCAGAAGGATTAGCGGCCCGCCAGAGTCCACGGCCCGAACAGGTGCGTCGGGCCGATGACGCCGTTGGCATCGACGTCGAGCTGGAAGGTCGCGCCCGGGTCGTCGCGCGGAGGGTCCGACTGCGTGCCGGGCGCCGGCAGGGTGGGGAAGGGCACGCCGGTGCCGTCGAGCGCCGCCAGCGGTTCGGCGAAGCGGACATCGACGAAGCGGTGGTCCGGGTACGGGTAGGCGGAGAAGAACCACCGCCCGCCGTGGCAGCCGTTCACCAGCCAGTAGATGCCGTTGGAGCGCAGCCGCAACCGGTCGGGCACGCCGTCGAAGGCGCCGCTCTCGGTCAGCGAGGCGATGAAGGCCAGGAACTGCGGCGCCGTCAGCTTGGTCTGCGCCGTGACGCCGCGCAGATTGGCCAGCGGGTCGGAGGCGTCCATGCGGGCGAGGTCGGTCGCCTGGATCACCCGTGCCTCCAGCACGGCGCCGCCGTCCGCCGGGTCGGCGGTCAGGTCGTAGGTGCGGACGTGCTGGTTGTAGTCGGCGTTGAACACCAGCCGGTAACGCTCGGGCCCGTCGCTGCGGCACGCGCTGCGCAGGTCGTCGCCGCTGACGTAGCTGATCCACGACATCCGGCGCGCCGCCGGGTTGTCGGTGGGTCCCGAAGAGGCGCAGCCGGCGGCCAGGAGCGCGCCCGCCAGTGTCCAGCCCAGCCCTTTAGCCGCCGTCAGCGTCATCGCGTCCCCCTGTCCCATGGAAGGGTCCCACGGCTGAGGTGGGGCCTCACCGCACAACGCGGCAAGTCCCCGTCCGGCAGTCAGCCTAGCCCATTTTCGTCGAAGTTGCTGCGAAATCACAAAGCAGGAAATTAACGAATTCCCGCTAGACACTGATTTGGCTCGTATTTACCATTGCGCTTGTTGACCGGTGCAGGTCGAATTCCGGGGGCATCATGACCGTGACGCAGCGCCGCGCGCACTCCGCCTTGGCTCAACTCGTCCAGGCCGTGCGCTGCGGGCCGGATGCGGTCGCGTTTCTGCGAAACCCGGTCGCGGCGTTCGCCTTCGCCGTGGTGATCGGCGCCGCCCCGGCGTCGGCCGCCCGCTACGAGGCCATCGTCATCGACGCCCGCACCGGCGAGGTGCTGCACGAGCACGACGCCGACGCCCTGACGCCGCCGGCGTCGCTGACCAAGATGATGACCCTCTACCTGACCTTCGACGCGCTGGACGACGGGCGGCTGACGCTCGACCAGGCGCTGCCGGTGTCGGAGTACGCGTCGTCGCAGTCGCCGACCAAGCTGGGCCTGCGTCCCGGCTCGACCATCCGGGTCGAGCAGGCGATCCTCGGCCTGGTCACCAAGTCGGCCAACGACGCCGCGGTGGTGCTGGCGGAGGCGCTGGGCGGCAGCGAGGCCCGCTTCGCCGAGGCGATGACCCGCAAGGCGCGCGAGCTGGGCATGAAGCGCACCGTCTTCCGCAACCCGAACGGCCTGCCCAACCCGGAGCAGGTGACCACGGCGCGCGACTTCGCGGTGCTCAGCCAGGCGATGCTCAAGGATCATCCGAAGTACTACCCGTACTTCAGCCGCCGCAACTTCCTGTACGGCGGCCGCTCGCTGCACAACCACAACCGCCTGATGTCGCGCTACGAGGGCATGGACGGCATCAAGACCGGCTACACGGTGGCGTCCGGCTTCAACCTCGCCGCCTCGGCGGTGCGCGACGGGCACCGGCTGATCGCGGTGGTGATGGGCGGCAAGTCGGCGGTGTCGCGCGACAACCGCATGGCGGTGCTGCTCGACGAGGCGTTCGCCAAGCTGCGCCGCGGCAAGGGGGGTGACCCCGACGCCCCGGTGGTGGCGCAGGCCGTGCCAGTGCCGCAGGTCGCCCGGGCCGTCGAGGACGACGAGGAGGACGAACCGCGTCCCGCGCCGCGCGCCGTGAAGAAGGCGGCGCCGACCCCGAAGAAGGTCGATCCGAAACCGACGTCCATCGCCCAGCTCGCCGCCGCCGTCGCGCCGGCGACGCCGGTCCGCAGCGCCGAGGGCTGGGTCGTGCAGGTCGGGGCGTTCGGCACCAAGGCCGCCGGGCAGAAGGCGCTGACCCAGGCGTCGCGGAAGCTGCCGCGCCTGCTCTCCGCCGCCAAGCCGAGCGTCGTCGAGATCGCCAGCAAGAAGGGCAAGATGTACCGGGCCCGCCTGAGCGGCCTGGACGAGAAGGCGGCCCGTACCGTCTGCACCGAGTTGCTGAAGACCGGCCAGCGCTGCGTCGCCCTGGCGCCGACGGCCGCCGACCGGACCTAATCCGCCACCGGCGGCGCGGCGGGCAGCAGGCGCTGTTCCCGCTCCAGCGCCGCCAGCGCCGGCCCGTAGGCCGCCTCCAGCGCGTCCATCAGGGCGGCCGGGTCGCCGTCGCCCGCCTCGACGGCGCGCTCCAGCGCCTGCGCGGCCTGACGCAGCGCCAGGCAACCGTAGACGCCGGCCACGCCGGCCACCTTGTGCGCCATGGCGCCGGCGGCGGAGCGGTCGCCCGCGGCCCACGCCGCGCGCAGAGTTTCCCGGTAGTCGCCCAGCGCCTTCAGCGTGCTGCCGATCAGCGCCGCCACGCGCGGCGGCGGCAGGGCGTCGAGCATCGGGTCCAGCGCCGTCGGGTCGAACACCGGAGGGCCCTCCGCCGCGTCCGGTGCGGCGCGCCCGTCCAGCACGGGCAGGAGCGCGTCCAGCCGCAGCGGCTTCGCCAGCACGGCGTCGGCGCCGGCGGCGCGGCAGCGGTCGGCGTCCTCGGGCAGGGCGCTGGCGGTCAGCACGACGACGCGCACCGCCGCCTGCGCGCGGTCGGGCAGGGCGCGGATGCGGCGCAGCGCCTCGATGCCATCCATCTCCGGCATGCGCAGGTCGAGCAGCACGAGGTCGAACGGCTGTGCCCGCACCGCCTCCAGCGCGGCGCGGCCGTCGTCCACCACCGTCACCGCGTGGCCGGCGCGGCGCAGCAGGGCGGCGGCCACCGCCTGGGTCATGCGCTCGTCCTCGGCCAGCAGCACGCGCAGGCCGCCCGGCGCGTCGTCCGCCGGCGCCGCGCCGGACTCCGCCGGGGACGGTTCGGCGCGCCGGCGCACGCCGGCGACCAGCACCGCCACGCCGGCCAACGTTGCGGCGAGCACCGGGGCGGCGCGCAGCAGGGCGGCGGCGTTGGCGCGGACGGTGCCGGCGGCGTCGCCGATGCCGTCGGCGGCGCGGCGGGCGAGCTGCGACACCTCCTCCGCCTTGGCGCGTCCGACGCGGGCGCGCTCGGCGATCAATCCGTTGAGCCGGGCCAGCTCCTGCCGCAGCTCGAAGACGTTGCCGGGGTCGAGGCCGAACGCCATCAGCTGGCGCGCCGCCTCCGCGCGGGCGACGCTGGCCGGACCGATCGGCAGCTGGTCGAGCTGTCCTTCCAGCGCGCGTGCGTCGGCGCGGAAGGCGTCCGCGTCCCCGCCGGCGAGCAGCCGGTCGGCCAGCCGCTGCGCGCGCTCGGCGATGCCGTCGCGCGCGCTCAGCAGCGCGGCGGCGCGCGGCCCGTCCGCCAGCGCCTCCCGGGCCAGCGGCGCCAGGGCGGCGCGGAGCGCGGCATGGCGCTCGGGCACCTGGGTCAGGGCGTTGTGCAGTTCGGCCTCGGTGGCGATGCGCGCCTCGACGGCGCGGTCGAGCTCCTCGATTTCGCCGCCCAGGCCGGACAGCGGGCGGCGCAGCCCCTCGATGGTGGCGCGGTGCAGCCCGCTCTGCGCGACCTCCGTCGCGAGGCTGGAGACGTCGCGGGCCTGCCCGTGCAACTCGGCACGGGCGGCGAGGCGGACGGTGCCGGTGCGGGCGTCGGCGAGCGGCGGCGTCGCGACGGCCAGCCGTCCGACGGCCTCGGCCAGCCGCAGCGCCGCCATGGCGGCCGTGTGGTCGCGCGCCGCGCGGTCCTCAACCAGGATCAGGGCGGGGCGGGCGGCCATCCACACCGCGCCCGCCACCACCACCGCCACGGCCAGCCCGCCCAGTGCCGCGCCACCCAGCAGCGCCGCACGGCGCCGCGCGGTGGGGGAGGGCGTGTCGGGCGGCTGTGGCATGCGGGCGCCTCGCGTGCAGGGACGACCGGTTATAGCGCGCGCTGGATGTGCCCGCCACCGGACGATCAGCCTCACCCGCCCATCTGGTCCGGGGCGAACTGCGGGTCCTCGATGCGGTGCAGCCGGGCCGAGGCGACCAGCGCGGTGCGCAGCAGCAGCGCCTTGCGCCGCGCCGGGGCGAGCCGGCTCTCCGGCGCCTCGCGCAGCACCGCGGCGCCGAAGGAGTCCGCCACCATCAGCCCGCAGTCCTCGGGAATCAGGTCGGCGGGGAACGCCTCGTCCACGGCGAAGAAGAAGGCGTCGCACCAGTCCCGGTACTCCGGCCACTTCTGGTCGGTGCGGAAATCGGCGACGCAGCTCTTCACCTCGACGATCACCACGCGGCCGGCCTCGTCCACCGCCAGCACGTCGGCGCGCCGGCCGCTCGCCAGCCGGAACTCGGTCAGGCTGGAGAAGCCGCGCTGCCACAGCGCGCGCCGCACGCCGCGGCAGATCGCGGCGGCGCCGGGGGCGGGGGCATCAGGGGTGTCGGTCATGGGTGGGAACGTGTCGTGAACGAACGGTCCACCATGCGCCGGGGCGGGCGGGCGCATCAAGGGTAAAGTGCGACTGCCCCTCTCCCGCGCAGGGGGGGAGGGTCGGGGAGGGGGCTGCGAACCTAGCCGATCCGCAGCGCCGGCGGCGGGCAGAGGGTGCGGGGCAGGCTGCGGGCGGCCGGGAACAGCAGGATGGCCGTGGTGCCGTGGCCGGGTTCGCTGGTCAGTTCCAGCCGGCCGCCGTGCAGCTCCACCAGCCGCTTGACGATGGGCAGGCCGAGGCCGGTGCCCTCCGCCTCGTGCGCCTTGAAGCCGTCGGCGCGGCCGAACGGCTCCAGCAGGCGCGGCAGCTGCCGCGGGTCGATGCCGATGCCGGTGTCGGCGACCATGATGCCGACGCCGCCGTCCGGCGTGCCGCGGGCCGAAACCACCACGTGCCCGCCCTCCGGCGTGAATTTCACCGCGTTGCTGGCGAGGTTCAGCACCATCTGCCGCAGTGCCCGCACGTCGGCGTGCAGCACCGGCAGGCCGGCCTCCACATCGACGGCGAGGTCGATCCCGCGCTCCAGCGCGGTCTTGCGCACCAGGGCGGCGGCGTGCTGCACCGCCTCGCCGGGGTCGGTGATCTCCTCGCGCAGGCTCAGCTGGCCGGCCTCGATGCGCGACAGGTCGAGGATGTCGTTGATGAGGGCCAGCAGGTGGCCGCCGCTGTCGTGGATGTCCTGGGCGTAGGCGCGGTAGCGCGGGCTGCCCAGCGGCCCCAGCGTTTCCCCCAGCATCAGCTCGGTGAAGCCCATCACGGCGTTCAGCGGGGTGCGCAGCTCGTGGCTCATGTGCGCCAGGAACTCGGTCTTGGCGCGGCTGGCGCGCTCGGCCTGCAGCTTGGCGGCCAGCGCCTCCATCTGGCTGGCGCGCAACGCCTCCTCCTTCTCCTTCAGCGCCCCGATGTCGGAGTGGAGGGAGACCATGCCGCCGTCCGGCGTCGGCCGTTCGCTGGCCAGCAGCCAGCGGCCGCCGATGGTGCGGAACGTGAAGGCGGACTCGGCTTCGGACTTGCGGTGGCGGGCCAGCCGGCGCGTCACCAGCGCCTCGCGCTCCGGCCCGGCCGGCGGGGCGGACGGATCGAGCGCGAGGTAGCGGCGCAGCAGGTCCTCGAACCGGGCGCCGGGCACGATGGCGTCGGCGATCTCCGGGAAGAAGGTTCTGAGCCGGCCGTTGAACTCGACCAGCCGGCCCTGCGCGTCGAACAGGGCGAAGCCCTCGGTGCTGTGCTCCAGCGCCACCCGAACCGGGTCGCCGCCGCCGAGGTCGGCGACCGTGACGCACACGCCGTCGCCGAACGGCGTGGCCGCCACGCGCCAGCGCGCCGTCGCGGTGCCCAGCTTGCGCTGCACCGGCGCGCCGGACGCCAGGGCCTCGGCCAGCACCTCGCCGAGCGCGCGGCAGCCGCCGTCGGCGCCGTCGCGCCGCAGCCGGCGCCCGGCCAGCGGCCCGCCGAACAGCCGCTCCGCCGTCGGATTGGCGGCGCTCCACTCGAAGTCCTCCACCATCCCGCCGGCGCCCCGCACTGCCGCCAGCACGCCCGCGCCATCGGGCAGCGCCGCCAGCAGGGCCGCCGCCGGAACGGCGGAGCCGCCGGATCCGGCGCCGTCAGGGCGCTGCCGTGGGGTATCGGTATGACCAATCATGATGGCAATCATCGGAGGCGGCTTATGAAGAATTCATAAACAATTTCACGCGGGATTTCCCTTCTTTTTGGCTAATAATCTTTAACACCGCAGGCTATGAGTTGAGCGTTTGAGTAAAACTTTAGGGAGGTGCGGGATCGGTCATAGGCTCGTTCGAAGGCGAGGGTTGGCGGATCGGAAGCGGTTTTGTACGCTTGTCGAAGGGGTTACGCGCTGAGGATGGGGATCCTGTGGAGGACGGCGGCGGAAACGCGGTTCAGGAGCCGCTCCTGGTCTTCGACCGGGCGTTGCGGCTGGTCGCCTGGAATACGGCGGCCCAGGCTTTCCCGGCCCTTGCCGGTGCGCTTGCCGAGGGGGTGGCCTTGGCCACGCTGGACGAGCGGCTGGCGGGCGTGCCGGTGCGCGACGCCCGGCTGGCGGACGGCGGGCTGGTGCGCACGCTGGGCGCGGCGCCGGGGCTGAGCGCCGACCGCGGCAGCCGGCTGTTCGCCGCCGCCAGCCATGACCTGCGCCAGCCGCTGGCGGCGCTGTCGCTGCTGGTCGGTGCGCTGGACGGCCGGGTCGCCGAGCCGGCGGCGCGCGACGTGCTGCGCTCCATGTCCGCCGCCGTGCAATCCATGAAGACCATGGTCGACGGCCACTTCGACCTGGTGCGGCTGCAGGCCGGGCTGCTGGAGCCGGAGGTCGGCCGGCACGCCGTGAACGGCATGCTGACGCGGCTGGCGCTCGACTTCGCGCCGCGCTTCGAGGCGCGGCGGCTGCGTTTTTCCGTGCTGCCCTGCTCGGCCATGGTGGAGACCGACGCGACCCTGCTGGAGCGCATCCTGCACGCGCTGCTCGCCAACGCGCTGCGCCACACCGAGCGCGGGCGGGTCCTGCTCGGCTGCCGGCGGCGCGGCGGCGAGCTGCGCATCGAGGTGTGGGACAGCGGCCGCGGCGTGCCGGCGGACCAGCTCGCCCTGCTGCGCGCCGAGCTGGCGCGGCCGCCGGGCGACGAGCAGTCGGGCAGCGTGCTCGGCCTCGGCCTGACGCTGGCGGGCGGGCTGGCGCAACGGCTCGGGCACCGCATCGAAATCGACTCCGTGCCGGGGCGCTGCTCGCGCTTCTCCGTCATCGTGCGCCTGGTGCCGGACCAGGAGGAGGAGCCCGCCGCGCCGCCGCTGCCCGACTCCGGGGCGGAGGCCGACGTCAGCCGCGCCCGCGTGCTGGTCATCGAGGACGACCGGCTGGTCCTGGAGGCGCTGGGCGTTCTGCTCGGCCAATGGGGCTGCGCGGTGATCGGCGCGGAGTCCTTCGACGCCGCCATGGAGGTGCTCGGCCCCGACCCGCAGGCGCCCGACCTGATCATCGCCGACCTGCGCCTCAAGGGCGCGGCCAACGGCATCGTCGCCATCCGGCAGATCGCCAAGGCGCTGGACACCGCGGTACCCGGCCTGGTCCTGACCGGCGACACCGACCCGAAACGCCTGCGCGAGGCCCGGCTGTCCGGCTACCCGCTTCTGCACAAGCCGGTGGCGCCGCTGGCGCTGCGCACGGCGCTCGCCAACCTGCTCGGCCGCGAACGGTTGCGTCCGTGATAATGAATTGTAATCGCGAACATGGTGGCCGGCCTCTTGCTCGCCGGCGTCGATGTCGTCTTTGTAATTGTTGCTCCATCACTTTTGGTTGACGGGATTTCAACAGAATTCCCGCTCCACCGAAGGCTGGAGAAGTCTTGTCTTTCGGCCGATGACGTGGATTTTGCCTTGCAGCATCGACGTCGTTTCGTATGCTTCTAACTCCCTCGGCGGTGCGGTTCCCGGGGGCAGCGGCAGGGTGCGATGGTGTTCGGAGCGGTGCAGAGGCGGAACGGTTTCCCGGCGATCCTTCTCCTGGCAGCGGCCGGGGTGGTGTTGTCGGTCGTCGTCTTCGTCCTGCTGCGCGAGGCCTCGCGCGACGCCGACCGCGCGCTGGTCGAGCGGCAGGTCGTGCAGCTCCAGCAGGCGCTGGTGGACCGCTTCGACCGTCAGGCGCTGCTGCTGCACGCGCTGCGCGGCCTGTTCGCCGGCGGCGCCATGACGCGCAGCGACTTCGCCGCCGCGGTGGCGCCGATGCGGCCACTGTTCCCGGAGCTGGTGGCCGTCGGCTGGGTGCGCCACGTCGTTTCCCGCGACGTCGCCATGGTGGAGCACGACGCGCGCGCCCAGGGCTACCAGGATTTCGCGGCGCACGGCAGGGGCAATGGTGCCCGGCTGCCGGGCGGCGACGACCACTTCATCGTCTCCTACCTGGAGCCGCGCGTCGGCGGCGAGGCGGAGCCGGGACTCGACCTCGCCTCGCTGGAGGGGCGGCGGGCGGTGCTGGAGGAGGCGTGCGCAGCCGGTCGCATCACCGCCACCGGCGCGCTGCCCGCGGGTGACGGCGCGGCGCGCAACGTCGTGCTCTACATGCCGGTCTACGGTGTGTTCGGCGAGCCGAACCACCCCAGCGTCGGCTGCGCCACCGCCGGCGGGCTGTTGATGGCGGAGTTCCGCGTCGACCGCCTGGCGGAGGAGGTGTTCGGCGCCCGTCCCGTGCGCGGCGAGGTCTATCTGCTGGACACCGACGCTCCGGCCGGCCGGCGCCTGCTGGCGGGCCAGGCGGCCCCGGGCGCCCCCCTGCGGGGCGAGGCGGAGCTGGCCGGGCTGTCCCGTTTTGTCGAGGGGCTGGAGGTCGGCGGCCGGCGCTGGGAGGTGGTGCTGGTGCCGCAGCCGGTCCTGCTGGCGCCCGGCGAGATCGGGGCGTACGGCCTGCTGGTGGTCGGGCTGATGCTGACCGGGCTGCTCACCGTCTACCTGCGCCGCGAGGCGCGCGCCAAGGCGCTGCTGCACACCGAGGCGCGGGCGCGCGCCGCCATGGCCCGCATGCTGCGCGACAGCGAGGAACGCTTCCGCCTGGCGCTGCGCCATTCGCGGGTGTCGCTGTTCAGCCAGGACCGCGACCTGCGCTTCGTCTGGGTCTACAACCCGCAGGTGCCCATCCCGGCGGACCGCTTCATCGGCAAGACGCACGCCGACCTGTTCGATTCCCACGACGCCGCCGTGCTCGACGCGCTGAAGCGGCCGGTGATCGAGACCGGCGTCGGCACCCGGCAGGAGGTGCGGGTGACCGTGGCCGGCCGCACGCTGGTCGCCGATCTGGTGGTGGAGCCCCTGCGCGACGAGACCGGGGCGGTCTGCGGCATCATCTGCGCCGAGATCGACGTCACCGAGAGCACCCAGATCAAGGAGGCGCTGGCCGACGCGCACGCCGAGGCGGAGCGCGCCAACCAGGCCAAGACCCGCTTCCTGGCGGCGGCGAGCCACGACCTGCGCCAGCCCTTCCAGGCGATGAGCCTGTTCCACCACATCCTGATGGCCCGCCTGCATGACCCCAAGCAGCTGGAGGTGGCGGGCAAGCTGGGCGAGGCGCTGTCGGCCGGCAACGCGCTGCTGAACGCGCTGCTCGACACCTCGGCGCTGGAGGCCGGCAACGTCAAGCCGCGCATCGGCGAGGTCGCCGTGGGCGACATCGTCGAGCGGCTGGCGACCGAGATGGCCGACCAGGCCGCCGGCAAGGGGCTGGGCTTCCGCACCGTCGGCTGCACGGCCATCGTGCGCAGCGACCCGGTGCTGCTGGAGCGCATGGTGCGCAACCTGCTGGTCAACGCGCTGCGCTACACCGAGGCGGGGAGCATCCTGCTGGGCTGCCGGCGGCGCGGCGCGGTGCTGTCGATCGAGGTGTGGGACACCGGGCCGGGCATTCCCGACGACCAGCTGCAGCGCATCTTCGAGGACTTCTACCGCTGCGACGCCAACCGCAACGACAACACCGGCGGCCTCGGCCTCGGTCTGTCGATCGTGCGGCGCACGTCGCAGATCCTCAACCACCGGGTGACCGTCCGCTCGCGCGTCGGGCGCGGGACGGTGTTCGCCATCGCCATGCCGCTGGGCGCCGACAGCCGCGTCGGCGAGGAGCCGCGGCCGGTGTCCGTGCGGGCCTGATCGCCCGCGCCCGCATGCAGCATTCTGTCGCAGTGCACAATTCCCCGCCGCCAGCCGTTGCGTGAAGCCTGTGCGATGGTGGTATTGCTGCGTTGCAGCAGGGTTATGCTGCGCAACGGAAAGGCGACTTTTGCGTCGCACGTGAAAGAATCCACCGTATCGCGCGGTCTTCGGGAGGTTGATCTGCGCCAGTATGAAAATAGTTAACGGAAAGTAAATACTTTACCGCCGGGGTCGCGCTTGGGGAGGGTGACTTGACTTTCTGCATAGTTCGACAGTAAATATCTTCCGCTCGGCCGCGAGATCAGCGGCGCTTGGCGCCATCGGCTGCGATCCGGCGCCGATTGCTGGTCCTCACCGGCGGGTGATGCGGGAGCTCGGCCCGCGTCCCGGGCGGTGTGCGATGCAGCGCGCCGAACGCTGGAAAAGGGGCGGGCTGTCACGACCGTTTCATCGTGCCGGGGTATGTACGGCCGGTCGCGCAACGCACCAAAAAACAAAAGCCGTCTTCCCTAGGAGCACGCCAGTATGGAC
Organism: Azospirillum sp.; assembly: GCF_050789165.1. Classification (NCBI taxonomy): domain Bacteria; kingdom Pseudomonadati; phylum Pseudomonadota; class Alphaproteobacteria; order Rhodospirillales; family Azospirillaceae; genus Azospirillum; species Azospirillum sp. The sequence goes on along the minus strand of NZ_JBOZRT010000033.1, from coordinate 102,420 downwards.
ACCGTGATCGACGTCGCCAAGAACGGGGCCGCCGCCATGATCGAGAACGTCACCTTCGAAGAAATTGAGATCGGCCAGTCGGCCAGCCTGTCGCGTCGTCTGACGATGTCCGACATCGAGCTGTTCGCCACCGTGTCCGGCGACATCAACCCGGCCCACCTCGACGAGGAGTACGCGGCCGACAGCCTGTTCCACAAGGTGATCGGCCACGGCATGTGGTCGGGCTCGCTGATCTCGGCGGTGCTCGGCACGCTGCTGCCGGGCCCGGGCACCATCTACCTGGGGCAGGACCTGCGCTTCCGCCGCCCGGTCGGCGTGGGCGACGTCATCACCGCCACCGTCACGGCGCGCGAGAAGCGCGACGACAAGCAGGTCGTGGTCTTCGACTGCGTCTGCCTGAACCAGGACGGCAAGGAGGTCGTCACCGGCACCGCCGAGGTCATCGCGCCGACCATGAAGGTCCGCCGCGAGGCGCACGAACTGCCGCAGGTGCAGGTCATCCGCCACGACAAGCACGACGAGATGCTGAAGAAGTGCGAGGCGCTGCCGCCGGTGCCGACCGCCGTCGTGCACCCGTGCGACGAAAGCTCGCTCAAGGGCGCTGTCGAGGCCGCCGAGGCCGGGCTGATCGCCCCGGTGCTGGTCGGTCCGGAGAGCAAGATCCGCTCGGTCGCCGACACCTTCGGCGTCGATCTGGGCCGCTGCCGCATCGTGGACGTCGAGCACAGCCACGCCGCCGCCGAGACCGGCGTCGCGCTCGCCCGCTCCGGCGAGGTCGAGGCGGTGATGAAGGGCTCGCTGCACACCGACGAGCTGATGGCCGAGGTGGTCCGCAAGGAGAAGGGTCTGCGCACCGGCCGCCGTCTCAGCCACGTCTTCGTGATGAACGTGCCGACCTACCCGCGCGCCCTGCTGATCACCGACGCGGCGATCAACATCTACCCGACGCTGGAGGACAAGGTCGACATCGTCCAGAACGCCATCGACCTCGCCAAGGTGCTGGGCGTGGAAACGCCGAAGGTCGCCATCCTCTCGGCGGTGGAGACCATCAACCCAAAGATCGAAACGACGCTGCAGGCCGCCGCGCTGTGCAAGATGGCGGACCGCGGCCAGATCAAGGGCGGCATCCTGGACGGCCCGCTGGCCTTCGACAACGCCATCAGCCTGGAGGCGGCGCGCACCAAGGGCATCAAGTCCGAGGTCGCCGGCCAGCCGGACATCCTGCTGGTGCCCGACCTGGAGGCCGGCAACATGCTGGCCAAGCAGCTGTCGTTCCTGGCCAACGCCGACGCCGCCGGCATCGTGCTGGGCGCGCGGGTTCCGATCATCCTGACCAGCCGCGCCGACAACGTGCGCACCCGGCTGGCGTCCTGCGCCGTCGCCGTGCTGGTGGCCGCCGCGCGCCGCCGCGCCGCCGTGGCGGCGGCCGAGTGAGCGGGGTGTCGGACATGAGCACCGGTAACGCGATCCTGGTCATCAACGCCGGCTCGTCGAGCCTGAAGTTCTCGGTCTTCCGCGAGAAGCCGGGCGGCGACGTGGTGGTGGCGATCAACGGACAAATCTCCGGCATCGGCACCGAGCCGAAGTTCGAGGCGAAGGACACGTCCAGGCGCGTCCTCGCCGACAAGGCCTGGGGGGCGGGGGAGAAGAGCGACCGCACGGCGCTGCTCTCCTACCTGCTCGACTGGGTGGAGGAGCGTCTGGAGGGGGCGAAGCTGATCGCCGCCGGCCACCGCGTCGTGCACGGCGGGTCGAAGTATTCGCACCCCGTGCTGCTGACGCCGGAGGTGATGGCGGAGCTCGACGCGCTGATCCCGCTGGCGCCGCTGCACCAGCCGCACAACCTCGCCGCCATCCGCGCGCTGGCCGAGGCGCACCCGGAGCTGCCGCAGGTGGCGTGCTTCGACACCGCCTTCCACCGCGGCCAGCCCTGGCAGTCGCAGACGTTCGCGCTGCCGCGGGCGATGACCGAGGAGGGCATCCGCCGCTACGGCTTTCACGGCCTGTCCTACGAGTACATCGCCCGCCGCCTGCCCGAGGTGGCGCCGGAGCTGGCGAACGCGCACGTCGTCGTCTGCCACCTGGGCAGCGGCGCCAGCATGTGCGCCGTCAAGGCCGGAAAGAGCATCGACAGCACCATGGGCTTCACCGCGGTGGACGGCCTGCCCATGGGCACGCGCACCGGCCGGCTGGACCCGGGCGTGCTGATCTACCTGATGCGCGCCAAGGGCATGGGCGCGGACGAGCTGGAGAAGCTGCTCTACAACAAGTCGGGCCTGCTCGGCGTGTCGGGCATCTCCAACGACATGCGGGTGCTGCTGGAGTCGGCCGAGCCGCACGCCGCCGAGGCGGTCGAGCTGTTCTGCCACAGCGTCGCCAAGGAGACCGGCGCGCTCGCCGCTTCCATGGGCGGGCTGGACGCCATCGTCTTCACCGCCGGCATCGGCGAGCGCTCGGCCCCGGTGCGGGCGCGGGTGGCGAAGAAGCTGGCGTGGCTCGGCGTCCACCTGGACCCCGACGCCAACGACGCCAACGAGGTGACGATCAGCGCGCCGGACAGCCGCATCCCGGTCTTCGTCATCCCCACCGACGAGGAGCGCATGATCGCCCAGCACACCGTCGAGGTCATGGAGCGGCGCTGAGTCGCGCTCCCGAAACGACGAAAGCCCTCCCCGGGACCGGGGAGGGCTTTTTCGTTTCTAACGCCTACAGGCCCTTCCAGGCCTTCAGGTAGTCGATGAGCTTGCGCTCGTAGAACGGCTGCGGCTGGGAATAGCGGGCGACGAGGCCGGCGGTGCCGTCCATCTTCACCACGATGCCGCGGCAGGCGAACTCGATCCTCTCGTCGCCCGACTGGAAAGCAATGCGGAAGTCGAACTGCTGCTTGGCGATCAGGTCGCCGTCGTAGGGGCGGATGCGGAACGAGCCCATGGCGAATTCCGCCGGCTCGTATTCGTTGCGGTCGATCAGGATGTGCGGCGGTCCGGACGGGCGCTGCTTCGGGCTCGCGCCGGAGCCCTGCGGGGATTTGTCCTTGCCGGTCAATTTCGACAGCCACGACATGACGGTGAGCGCCTTATACAGCCCGGCAAAATGCCGTTAACCGAAACAGTTCGACGCAGTTTGAGTCATATTTCGTTGAGCAAAGGTTAAGGCCCTCGCCGTGTCGCGCGAGGTCATGGGAATTGTGTGCCAGATGCACCCGGCGATGGCAGTGGTGGGCGGTTATGTCGCATGCCGGTAAGGCATGTCTCCCATGTTGTCCCGTTCGCGGCCGAATACTCGTGCGTGTTCTTGAAAGGGTTTAGTCTTCGCTGGAGTTATCCCCTCCCTCCGGCTACTTCACCTTTTCAAAGGTTTTGTGCGTTCGCCATAAGTTTTTTGTGCAAGTGCGAAGGGTGCGGCGCGCCCGACCTTTGCGCAGACCTTTGTGTCGAGCACTTTCGCCAATCCCCTACCACGCAAGAACAGAGGAGAGCAGCCATGATGCACCGCAATGTCGGCGACCTGGTCAGCAACCGCCGCGTGGTGTCTCTGCCCGCGGAGGCTTCGGTTCGGGATGCGGCGGCCCAGATGAAGTCGGCGCACGTCGCCTCGGTGGTCGTCACCGAATCCGGCGACGACCACCTGGAAGGCATCTTCACCGAGCGCGACCTGACCGAACGCGTGGTCGCCGGCGGGCTCGACCCCGAGACGACCCGGCTGTCTGACGTGATGACGCCGTGCCCGATCACGGTGGGACTCGAGACCAGCGTGCGCGACGCGCTGCGCCAGATGTCCAGCAACAGCCTCCGGCACCTGCCGATCGTCGAGGGCGGCAAGGTGGTCGGCGTCATCTCGATGCGCGACTTCCTCGGGGACGAGCTGGCCCTTCTCGACCGCGAGAAGGAGATCATGGAGAGCCTGACCGAGGTTCTGTGACTTCCTGGCGGCTCCCCTGCGCACTCGCTGCCCCGAGGTGCATTCTACCGTTGGGTCTTTTGCCCCCTCCCTAACCCTCCCCCGCTCTCGGCGGATCCGGAGGATCCGCCTGTCGCGTCAGCGCAAGCGAAGCTTGCGCGGGAGCTTCGCGGGAGAGGGAACTCCGCCGCCCTGCCCCCTCCACCGCATCAGCGGGGGAGGGATGGGGAGGGGGCAGCAAGCCTTACCGCATCAGCACGGCGCGGCGGCGCGTCTCGGCCTCGTCGGTGGTGACGATCTCGGTGCCGATGGGCCACAGCGCCAGCCCGGCCAGCTTCAGGTGCGCCCAGGCGAAGGGAATGCCGATGATGGTCAGCGCCAGGCCGACCGCGGTGATCAGGTGGCCGAGCGCCAGCCACCAGCCGGCGAACACGAACCAGAGGATGTTGCCCAGCGTGCCGAGCGGCCCGGTGCCAAGATCCTCGCGCCCGTAGGCGTCGCGGCGCACCGCCGTCTGGCCGAAGGGCAGCAGCGCGTACCACGCCATGGTCAGCGCCGCGCGCGCCCAGGGGATGCCGATGATGGTGATGACCATGATCACCGCCGCCAGCAGCCAGGCGGCGGCCATCCACAGGCCGCCGAAGACGACCCAGAGAATGTTGAGGACGAGGCTGACGACGGGCATGGGCGGATCTCCTTCCGCCCCTATGTGGGGTTGAGCCCGGCGCACTCAAGAGCGCGGGAGGACGCTACATGCCCTGCGCGGTCAGCGCCGCCTGGGTGCGGTTGCGCACGCCGAGCAGGCGGAGGATCGCCGTGACGTGCACCTTCACCGTGCCCTCGGTCAGGCCCAGCTCGTGGGCGATCTGCTTGTTCGACTTGCCCTCGCGCAGCCGTTCCAGCACCTCGCGCTGGCGCGGGGTCAGCTGTTCGCCGCCGCCGGGGCCGACGTTGGTCAGCGTGTCGTCGGCCAGCACGTCGGGGTTGGTCACCAGATCGCCGCGGATCGCCTCCGCCGGCACGTAGATGCCGCCGGCCAGCACCAGCTGCAGGGCGCCCAGCAGCACCTTGGCGCTGGATGACTTGGGAATGTAGCCGGCGGCGCCATTCTCCAGCGCCGACATCAGGTCGGCCCGCCGCTCCGACCCCGAGACCACCACCAGCAGCGCCCGCGGCAGTCGCGCGTGGATGCCCCCCAGCTCGTTGAACCCGGTCCAGCCGGGCATGCCTAAGTCGAGCAGGATCAGGTCGAACTCCGTGCCGCCGTCGGTCAGCGCCCGCACCTCGTCAAAAGTACTGGCCTCGAAGAAGGTCATTTCCTCCTTGAACTGCGACAAGAGCCGCCGCAGTCCGTCCCGGAACAGGAGGTGATCGTCGGCGATCAGCACGTTCATAGAGTGGCCCTTTGCCGGTTCCTGGGCGGAGGATTGTTGCACCTTAGTGGCAGGCGCTTGATCGAAAGCTCTTGTCAATTAATGCTTGGGGGGAGTGCGGGTAAAGTGCGCTTTTGGTGCTACGACGGGGCACATAGACAAAAGGATGGGGCCGAAAGGCCAAGGACAAAAGGATAGGTGAACAAGGAGCGGCCGGCCGCGGGGCTGCGGCCGGCCCAAGTGGGGGATCCGGAAAGAAGGGGAAGACTCCGGCCTCAGGCCATGCCGGCGCCGACCGTCGCGTCCGCCGTCTGCTCGCCGATGCCGTTGTTGAGTGCCCAGATGGCGGCCTGCGTGCGGTTGGATGCGTTGATCTTGCGCAGCAGGCTCTTGAGGTGGACCTTCACGGTCGCCTCGGTGATGTTCAGATGGTTGGCGATCATCTTGTTGGAATTGCCGTTCAGCAGGCAGCGCAGGATCTGCACCTCGCGCTGCGACAGGCCCTTGCGGCGCGCCGGCACTTCGGCGCCCATGTCGTCGGCCCGGCCGGACACCAGCAGTTCGGCCAAGTGGGTCGGGAACACCTTCTCGCCCATCATCACCAGGCGCAGCGACTGCATCAGCGCCTCGCAGGCGATGTCCTTCATCAGGTAGCCGTCCGCCCCGGCGCCCAGCGCGCCGGACAGGCGGCGGGTGCACAGGTCGCTGGTCAGGATGACGACGCGGATCTGCGGATGCTGGGTGCGCAGCAGCCGCATCGCCTCCACCTCGTCCTCCGTGCCGTTGGCGAGGTCGATCAGGATCAGTTCCGGACGGGACGCCGCCGTCTCGACAGCGGGCACGCCTTCGCGCAGGCTGCCGGCCTCGCCGATGACCTTGAACGGGGAATCTTCGAACAGCCGCTTCATGCCCTCGCGGAAGAGCTTGTTCGCATCGATCAGGTAAACGTTCACGGGATCCATCGTCGTCTGCCCGTCCTTGGCTGTGTTCACGTCGGTGGCATGTCCCGACTCATCGGGACATGCCGCTTCGGGGGAAGACCGCGACCGCCTTTCGGCGCCGGGGTGTGCCACGTTTCGTCGAGACGATACCCCAGATTCGCAGGACAGAAAATTTCTCGAAAGTACCAATCGCGGCATGAAATCGGCATATGCCCTATGACGGGTTAAGACAAACCGTGGGTCCTAGCGCTCTGCCCTTGGGGAGGCGGAGTAAACGGACGCTCCGATGCGCTGTCGTTCGGCGGCTTTTACCGGCGTTGCGGCGATCAATGCCTGCCTCGTCTGCAACGTGTCTTGCGCGCCTCGCCGTCAATCCTGTATGCAGGAACATGGAGCCAGCCGGCCAGGCGCCCAGGGGCGTATGACCGAGGGCCGAGCGGCCCGCCTCGCCCGGGGGGCTTCGTCGGGCGTGCGCGGGCGTGCTATAGGATGGCGCCATGACCGATGCCTTCGACGACGATCCCCTGAGCCAGCTCGGCTCCCACGGCGGCGCCCCCATCGCGCCGGCCCCGCGTTTCGCCTACCTGGACGGCCTGAACCCGGTCCAGCGCGAGGCGGTGGAGGCGCTGGACGGCCCCGTCCTGGTGCTCGCCGGCGCCGGCACCGGCAAGACGCGGGTGCTGACCACGCGCCTCGCCCACCTGCTGATGACGCGGCGGGCGATGCCGTTCCAGATCCTCGCCGTGACCTTCACCAACAAGGCGGCGCGCGAGATGCGCGAGCGCGTGGCCTCCCTGGTCGGCATGGAGCCGGAGGGCTGGTGGCTCGGCACCTTCCACGCGCTGGCCGCGCGCATCCTGCGCCGCCACGCCGAGCTGGTCGGGCTGAAGTCCAACTTCACCATCCTCGACACCGACGACCAGATCCGCCTGATCAAGCAGTTGCTGGAGGCGGAGAACGTCGATTCCAAGAAGTGGCCGGCCCGTCAGGTGCTCGGCGCGATCGAGCGCTGGAAGGACCGCGGCCTGACGCCCGACAGGCTGACCGAGGCCGACGGCGGCGACGTGGCCGGCGGCCGGCTGGTGGCGCTGTACCGCCAGTACCAGGACCGCCTGCGCACGCTGAACGCCTGCGACTTCGGCGACCTGCTGCTGCACACGCTGATCATTTTCCAGACCCACGCCGACGTCCTGGCCGAGTATCACCGCAAGTTCCGCTACATCCTGGTGGACGAGTACCAGGACACCAACGTGGCGCAGTACCTGTGGCTGCGCATCCTCTCCCAGGCGCACAAGAACATCTGCTGCGTCGGCGACGAGGACCAGTCGATCTACGCGTGGCGCGGCGCCGAGATCGGCAACATCCTGCGCTTCGAGACCGACTTCCCGGGTGCCAAGATCATCAAGCTGGAGCAGAACTACCGCTCCACCGGCCACATCCTGGCCGCCGCGTCCGGCGTGATCGCCCACAACAAGGGCCGCCTGGGCAAGACGCTGTGGACCCAGGCCGAGGGCGGCGATCGCGTGCGCGTCCGCGGCGTCTGGGACGGCGAGGAGGAGGCCCGCTGGATCGGCGAGGAGGTGGAATCGCTGCAGCGCCTCGGCGTGTCGCTGGGCCACATGGCGGTGCTGGTGCGCGCCGGCTTCCAGACCCGCGAGTTCGAGGAGCGCTTCATCACCCTGGGCCTGCCCTACAAGGTGATCGGCGGCCCGCGCTTCTACGAGCGGCAGGAGATCCGCGACGCGCTGGCCTACCTGCGCGTGGTGAACTCGCCCGACGACGACCTTGCCTTCGAGCGCATCGTCAACGTGCCGAAGCGCGGCATCGGCCCGGCGGCGCTGCAATGCCTCTACACCGCGGCGCGCGGGCAGGGGATCCCGCTGACCGAGGCCGGCTGGGCGCTGACCGAGACCGACGAGCTGAAGCCCAAGGTGCGCGGCACGGTGCGCACGCTGCTGCAGGACTTCTTCCGCTGGCGCGGCCTCGCGCTGACCATGCCGCACACCGATCTGGCGCGCATGGTGCTGGACGAGTCCGGCTACACCCGCATGTGGCAGGAGGACAAGTCGCCCGAGGCGCCGGGCCGGCTGGAGAACCTCAAGGAACTGATCACCGCCATGGCGGAGTTCGAGAACCTCGGCGGCTTCCTCGAACACGTCGCCCTGGTCATGGAGAACGCCGAGGCCGCCGGGGCCGAGCAGATCACGCTGATGACCCTGCACGGCGCCAAGGGCCTGGAGTTCGACGTCGTCTTCCTGCCCGGCTGGGAGGAGGGCGTGTTCCCCAACCAGCGCGCGCTGGACGAGACCGGCATCGCCGGCCTGGAGGAGGAGCGCCGCCTCGCCTACGTCGGCCTGACGCGGGCGCGCAAGCGGGCCTACGTCACGCACGCCGCCAACCGCCGCCTGTACGGCAACTGGGTCAGCGCCATCCCCTCGCGCTTCGTGGACGAGCTGCCGCCGGAGAACGTCGAGGCGGAGGCGGCCAGCGGCCTCTATGCCGGGGCAAGCGCGGCCGGGTTCGGCGGCGGGTTCCGGGATGCCGGGCCGGGCGGCTTCAGCTTCAAGGGCTCGCAGCGCCAGCCGCCGGCGCCGCGCGGCGTGACGCTGGAGGGCACCGCCTACCACGTCGAGGCGCGCGCCCGGCCGTCCTCGCCCTACGGCGAGGGGGAGCGGGTGTTCCACCAGAAGTTCGGCTACGGCACCGTGGTGGCGGTCGAGCAGGACAAGCTGGAGATCGCCTTCGACGAGGCCGGCACCAAGAAGGTGATGGACGCCTTCGTGGTGCCCGCGGACAAGGCGGGGTGAGGACCGAATCCCATTGATCCCCACGCCCCTTCCGGCCCAGGATCGGTGAGGATTTCGGAGGTTTGTGAACCCGTGTTCAAAGGCAACGCCCTCTTCGAGGTGCAGGTCCGCGTCGACGACCGCTGGCGGATGGAGGCCACCTTCACCGAGGAGCAGGCGGCGCTGTCCTGCGCCCGCGTGCAGATGACCGTGGCCGGCGTGCAGGAGGTGAAGGTCTTCAAGTCGCGCAGCCTCGCCGGGCTGGCGATCCAGACCGCCATCTTCCACCGCAAGGTGCCGGAGCAGAAGTCCAAGCCGCTGACCATCGCCGGCACCGCCGAGGGCGCCCCCTACTGCACCGAACTGGCCGATCTGTACGGGTTCGAGAGCCGCGTCGTCATCGGCCGGCTGCTGCGCCAGTTCCTCGACAAGTTTCAGGTGACGCCGACCGAGCTGCTGCACGGCTGGACCTACGCCCGCAAGCTGGACGAGCAGGGCACGCTGATGGGCGCGGCCATCCATGCGGTTGCCCGCCACCACGGCGACACCCGCAAGGTCGCGGTTGCTGCGCGGGTGAAGGAGCTGCGCGCGCTGGTCGACCGCGCGCTGGTCCGTGCCCGCGATTTCAACGCCGAGCGCAAGCGCCTGCCGGCCTTCGACGAGTCCGACCTCGCGGCCACCAGCCGCCGCATCGGGCAGGCGGTGGGGGCGGAGGAGCACGACTTCGTATTCCTGGCCATGCTCAGCCAGTACCTGACCAACGCCAACTCGCTGGCCGGCAAGATGGAACTGCTGGTCAAGATGATGGCCCGCACCGACGATCCGCACCTCTCGGCGCTGCTGGAGGGCGTGGTCGCCGACGGGCTGGGCGCGGCCGACGTGGTGAAGGAGCTGCTGGGCGCGCAACCGACGCTGGCCGCCGGCCTGTGCGCGCTGGCCGACACGCTGTACGGCCGCCGGCCGGGCGAGAAGGACGTGCCGGTGCACCCGCTGCTCGCCTGCATCGGGGCGCTGACCGTCACCGGCCGGGCGCCGAGCTGCCGCATCGTGCTGCTGGAGCGCGTGCGCTCCGCCCTCAACAGCGACCAGCCGCTCGACCGCAAGGACGCCAAGGCCGAGGCGGCGCTGGTGGAGACCCTCGCGCTGCGGCTGAAGGGGGCGGACGGCACGCTGCTGGGCGGCGCGGAGACCGAGAAGGCGCTGGCCAAGCGCCTGCTGCGCCACCGTCAGGCGATCCTGCGCCAGCAGGGCATGCACGACATCGCCGACCGCCTGGCCGGCACCTTGCGGCCGGGGGAGGGGTGAGGTCGGTGACAACCCGGAACACGGATTGCACAGATTTGAGCACGGATTTCACGGATCTTTTCTCATCGCGCCCGGCAACGCCTTGCGGAGGAGCAGGCGTGCCGCACGCATAAGAAAATCCGTGTAATCCGTGCCTCAATCCGTGCAATCCATGTGAACGTTGTGCCCGTGGCGTCCGTCAGCGACGGGCGATCGTCCTCAGTACCCGCCCTTCTTGCCGGTGCCGACGAACTTGAAGTCGCCCTTGAACTCGAACGGCTTCCACCAGGCCTGCACGCCGGTCTCCTTGTCGGTGTGGCGCAGGAAGACCTGCGTGTGGCCGTGCGCGTCGGTGCCCGGCGGCGCGATGCGGAAGGTCACGTCGTACTGGCCGGGGCCGCTCAGCGCCACGTTGGCGCCGTAGTGCGGGCCGTCGTTGGCGACCATCGCGTGCAGCGTGCCGCTGGCCTTCCAGTCGCTGCCGCGCTTGGCGATGGTGTAGTCCACCGTCAGGTAGGGGATCCAGGAATCCTCACGGAAGCCGTTCGGGTTGTCCTTCAGCGCCTTGATGTCGGCTTCCAGGTGGATGTCGGTCTTCTTGGCGTCCTGGTCGGCCATGGCCGGCTGCATGACCACCGGCTGCAGGTACACGCCGATGACGTTCAGGCCATTCTTCTCGAGGGGCTGGCCGATGGGCTGCTCGCCGGCGAAGGCCGGCGCGGCGGCGAGGCCGAGCGCCAGGACGGCGGCGGCAAGGGGGCGTGCGGACAGAGTCATAGCGTGCTCTCCGAAAGGTCGTGAGGGAGGGTTGGGGAAACGATCAGGCGCCGAACAGCGCCGGGTACCAGGCGGCGCCGATGGCGAAGCTGCCGAGGGCGCCGGGTAGGAGGGGAATCCAGCGCGTCGTCGCCGGCACGCCCTGCGCCGCCAGAAGGCGGTCGCCGAGCCGCAGGCTCCACAGCGCGCCGAGCGCGAAGCACAGGCCCTTGGCGCCGAGCACCGCCGCCGGCCCGAGGCCGAGCAGCGCCAGCGTGTCGAACAGCCCGCCGCCGAGGCCGAGCAGCAGCGACACCATGGCGACCGGGGCGTACTGATAGCCGAGCTGGACGAAGCGGGCCTTCCATTCAGCGCCCGGCGCCAGCCGCGCCGACAGCCAGGCGGAGGCCGCGGTGGTGGCCGACAGCGTCGCCGTCAGCGCCGCCAGCCAGCTCAGCATGTAGCCGACGATCAGGATGAAATCGAGCCAGCGGAACACCTCGCGGCGCTCCGGATAGACCGCCATCAGCCAGCGCGGCCCCGGCTCGCCCAGCCAGTACCAGCCCTGGTCGATGCCCCAGTCGCCGACCGCCATGCGCAGGTGCTGGTACGACGGCAGCACCAGCCACAGGAAGCCGCCCAGTGCCACACCGGTGCCCATGAACAGGAACAGCACCTCGGACAGGCTGGGGTTGTGCGCCGACACCGTCTCGATCTCGGTGCCGGGCACGCGCAGCTTCAGGTACAGCCCGCCCTGCGAGGACGGGCCGACGCAGCGGAAGCACTCGATGCAGTGGCGGGATTCGGTCTTGCGCTTCAGGTCGATCAGCGTCGGGCAGACGGTCTTCTCGGTCCAGCGGTCGCCGCCCGGCTCCGGCCGCTTCGGCGCGAACTCGACGGCGCCCAGGCGCGAATAGACGCCGAGCAGCAGACCGATCGGGCAGGCGTGCCGGCACCACGCGCGCTTGCCGCGCCCGAACAGGAAGCCGATGACCAGCGCCGCCGCGAAGACCGAGCCGAACAGGATGGCGGCGGCCTCGGGATGGTCGCGCACGCCCACCGTCTGGCCCCACACGGTGACCAGGATGAAGCTGGCGACCGGCGTGCCCGGCCAGCGCAGCCACGCCGGCACCGGCCGTTTCAGCCCGACCTTGCCCGCCCATTCCGACCCGGCGCCCATCGGGCAGAGCAGACCGCACCAGCTGCGTCCGGTCAGCACCACCGACAGGAACGCCAGCGGGAACCACAGGCCCCACAGCAGCGTGTGCGCCATCACCGTGAAGTGGTCGAACGGCCCGTCCTCGGCGCCCGGGTCGTCGAGCAGCAGCGGCACGAACAGGATGGCGAGGAAGCCGACGAACATCACCCCGTGCGCCACCGGCAGCCAGGGCCGCAGCCATACGAACAGCCGCTCCAGCGCCGCGCCCAGCGCGGTCAGGCGCCCGCCACGGCGGAACGGAACGGCGCGCTGGGCGGCGCAGCCGTCGATCGTGTCCGGAAGCCGATGCGTGTCCATGAGCCGCCCGCTGCGGTGCAATTGCAAATCGTTCGCGTATCAGGCTCGCATTTGAGACTGGATCGCAATGCGACAGTGCGTCGCACCCCATGGACGCTTCGGGTTCTCGTCGCCGGAAAACGTCGCAAGAACCGGGTGTCGCGCCCGGGCGGCCTCTGACACGGTTGGGCCTCCCAACATCAGGAGGTAACGATGGGCACGGCCTATTACAGCACTGTTCTCGACCACGACGTCGGGACGACGTGGTCTCTCATCCGCGATTTCAACAATTACCCTGTCTACATCGACGGCGTCAGCGAAAGCGTGATCGAAGATGGTCGGTCGGGCGACGAGGTCGGTGCGGTCCGGCGCTTCTGCTACAAGGGGGCGTGGATCCGGCAACGCCTCAGCGCCCATTCGGACGACCGGCGGACGTTGACATACGCCGGGCTGGAGCCGTTCCCCTTTCCGGCCGGCGTTGTGGACGAGACGCTGCCCCCCTCTCACTACGAGGGCACGATCCGCCTGCTTCCGGTCATCGACGGGGCGCGGACCTTCATCGAATGGTCGGTGACCGTGGACGCGGCGCCGGAGCACGCGGCCAGCTGGCAGGCCTTGCTGATGGCGCTGATCCCGGACTGGACCTCTTCGCTGAGGGCGACACTGGACCGGCAGGTGCCGGCTACCCCCCGATCAGGTCCAGCCATTCCTGTTCGCTGAGGACCGTCACGCCGAGGTCGCGCGCCTTGGTGGCCTTGCTGCCGGCGTCGGCGCCGACGACCACGTAGTCGGTCTTCTTCGACACTGAGCCGGTCACCTTGGCGCCCAGCTCGCGCGCCCGCGCCTCGGCCGCGTCGCGGGCCATGGTCTCCAGCGTGCCGGTGAACACCACCGTCTTGCCGGCCACCGGGGTGCTCGCCGCCTTCGGCTTCTCGGCGTCGAGCACCTTCACCCCGGTGCCGCGCAGGCCCCGGATGATCTCCTTGTTGCGGTCTTCCAGGAAGAAGCCGGCGATCTCCTCGGCCGCCACCTCGCCGACGTCGGGGACGCGGACCAGCGCGTTCCACGCCTCGCCGGGCTGGGCCGCGGCGGCCGCGGCCATCGCCTCCTTCCAGCGCTCCAACGTCTCGTAGTGCGCGGCCAGCGCCTTGGCGGCGTTGGCCTTCACCTCCTTGATGCCCAGCATGCCGATCACCGTCTCCAGCCGCAGCGCCGGCTGGTTGGCGTAGAAGTCCACCTTGGCGACGTTCTCCGGGTCCTTGAACCACGCCAGCAGCGCCGACATGGTGGACGGACCGACGCCCTTCAGCGCCGTCAGCTCGCGCCACGCCGCCCCCGGCATGGCGGCGGTGGCGGCGTCCATGCCGGCCAGCCACGCGTCCAGCGAGCCGTAATGCGTGGCCAGCGAGCGCGCCGTCACCTCGCCCACATGCCGGATGCCCAGGCCGAAGATCAGCCGGTGCAGGTCGATGCCGTTGCGGCGGTCGTTGATCGCCTTGAACAGGTTCTCGACCGACTTCTCCTTCCAGCCCGGCCGGCCGACGAGGGTGAACTCCCCGCGTTCGACCCGCGGCTCCAGCGTGAAGATGTCCACCGGCGAGCGGACGAGGCCGTCGTCCCAGAACTCCTCGATGATCTTCTCGCCCAGCCCCTCGATGTCGAAGGCGTTGCGGCTGACGAAGTGGCGCAGCCGCTCCTTGGCCTGCGCCGGGCAGATCAGGCCGCCGGTGCAGCGCCGCACCACCTCGCCCTCCTCGCGCACGGCGAGGCTGCCGCACTCCGGGCAATGGTCGGGGAAGACGAAGGGGGCGGCGCCTTCGGGCCGCTGCGCCTCGACGACGCCGACCACCTGCGGGATCACGTCGCCGGCGCGCTGCACGACGACGAGGTCGCCGACGCGGACGTCCTTGCGGGCGATCTCGTCCTCGTTGTGCAGGGTGGCGCGGCTGACCACCACGCCGCCCACCGTGATGTCCTCCAGTTCCGCCACCGGGGTCAGCGCGCCGGTGCGGCCGACCTGGATGGTGATGCCCTTGAGGCGCGTCTGCGCCTGCTCCGCCGGGAACTTGTGCGCGATGGCCCAGCGCGGCGCGCGGGAGACGAAGCCCAGGCGCTCCTGCAAATCCAGCCGGTCCACCTTGTAGACCACGCCGTCGATGTCGAAGGGCAGCGACGAGCGGCGCTGGCCGACCTGCTCGTAATAGCGCAGCAGCGCGTCCACGCCGTCCACGTGTTCGGCGGGGCGGTTGAGCGCGAAGCCCCAGGCCTTCAGCCGCTCGCGGATGCCCCACTGGGTGTCGGCGATCGGCTCCGACACCTCGCCCAGCGCGTAGCCGAAGAAGCACAGCGGGCGCGACGCGGTGACCTTCGGGTCCTTCTGGCGCAGCGAGCCGGCGGCGGCGTTGCGCGGGTTGGCGAACAGGTCCTCTCCCTTCTCGGCGTAGGCCCGGTTCATGGCCAGGAACGCGTCGCGGTTCATGTAGACCTCGCCGCGCACCTCCAGCACGGCGGGGCAGGGGGCGGGCAGGGTCTTCGGCACGTCCTTGATGGTCATGACGTTGGCCGTGACGTCCTCGCCCTCCGCGCCGTCGCCGCGGGTGGCGGCCAGCACCAGACGGCCATTCTCATAACGCAGCGAACAGGACAGGCCGTCGATCTTCGGCTCGGCGACGAAGGCGATGGGCGTGTCCTCGCCCCAACCGAGGAAGCGGCGGATGCGCGCCACGAACTCGGCGGCGTCCTCCGGCGCGAAGGCGTTGCCCAGCGACAGCATCGGCACGGCGTGCCGCACCTTCCTGAAACCGGCGGCCGGCGCCGCGCCGACGCGCAGCGAGGGCGAATCGGCGCGCTGCAGTTCCGGGAAGCGCGCCTCGATGGCGCCGTTGCGGCGGACCAGCGCGTCGTAGTCGGCGTCGGAAATCTCCGGCGCGTCCTGCTGGTGGTAGAGCCGGTCGTGGTGGGCGATGTCCTTGGCCAGCGCCTCCAGTTCGGCCTGCGCCTGCTCCAGGGTCAGCGCCTCCACGGGGATGGCGCGCAGGCTGGCGGGCGTGGCGAAGAGGTCGGTCATGGTGCGGCTCGGCGGTTCGGGAGGGGGCGTGAAACGGGAGACTGGCGGAAGGGTGCTTGTTGGCGCAAGACTGAAGCGATCGCCTATGACGAAGCACGGATCCGCGATGCCCCGCAGCCCCGTCAAGCCCCTGACCATCGACGACCGCCTGACGGTCGCCGCCGCGCTGGACCGCATCCTCTACGACGACCCCGAGCGCTTCTCGGCCGAGGACGCGCGGCTGGTGCGCCGCCTGATTCCGCTGACCCGCACCTCCTGGCTCAGCCTCGGCTTCCGGGCGGAGACGCAGGGGCCGTCGGTGGGCGGCGAGGCAGCCGGCGTCGGCTCGGTGGAGATGGAAGGCGACCGCAAGGTGGTGCAGGGCAGCGTCGGCGAGGGCGACGAGTGGCGCTGCGGCCAATACAAGGTCAGCAACTACGGCGACGGCCTGGAGATCTGGCAGGTCATGAGCAACGAGTTCGACGAGGAGCCCAAGGGCGCCCGGCTGGAGTTCGCCGACCCGATCCGCCTGCTGTTCTTCCGCCCGCGCGACGTGGCGATCACCATCCCCTTCACCAAGTACCAGGTCGGCCTGCGGCTGGGCGGCTGGGGGCTGTGGAAGGTGGCGACCTGATTTTTGTGCACTGCAAAAATCCGCCTTGACGGTTCCGCCGGCGGCGTCATCTTCAAGACATGGACGCCGGGGGAGCAGGGACGAATGGCCGGGGAAAGCGTTGCGCAGGCAGTGATCGCGAACAGTCGGGCCGCGCACAGCGCCTTCGACAATGCGCAAGGCCAATTGTTCGGCATCATCATGACCTCGTTCGGCATTTCGATGCTGCGCGCGGCCGGGCTGATTACCGGGCAGGCGGCGGGGCTTGCCTTCGTGATTTCCTACGCCACCGGACTCAACTTCGGCCTGGTGTTCTTCCTGGTCAACCTGCCGTTCTACGGGCTGGCGATCACGCGGATCGGCTGGCGGTTCACCGTCCGCTCGCTGGTCGCGGTGACCAGCATCTCGGTGCTGTCGAACCTCTTCCCCGGCGTGGTCGGCTACAGCGTCCTGCAGCCGCACGTCGCGGCGGTGCTGGCCGGATTCTGCATCGGGATCGGCGTCATCGGCCTGTTCCGCCACGGCTCCAGCGGCGGCGGAGTCGGCATCCTCGCCTACTACATCCAGGAGAAGACCGGGTTCCGCGCCGGCTGGCTGCAGGCGGCCTTCGACGTGGTGATCTTCTCCATGGCGGCGTTCGTGATCGACAGCAACGCGGTGCTGGCCTCGATCCTCGGTGCGGCGGTGCTGAACGCCTTCGTCGCCTTCAACCACCGCACCGACTGGTACGTCGCCCGCTGACGCGCGCTCAGATCCGCTTGGCCAGCGCCAGCAGGCCGCCGGCGCCGATCATCAGGCCGCCGCTCACCCGGTTCAGGCTGCGCACGGCGCGGGTGCTCGACAGGCGCGCGGCGATGGTGTGGCCGCCGGCCGCGTAGGTGAGGATCCAGCCGAACTCGATCACCGCCATCAGCGACACCAGCGCGGTGAACTGCGGCAGCAGCGGCTGCGCGGGCTCGATGAACTGCGGGAACAGCGCGGCCATGAAGACCAGCGCCTTCGGGTTGCTGAAGGCGACCAGCACGCCGCGCGCGAACAGGCGCCCCGCCGAGCCGCTTCCATCCTCCACCGGAGCCTCGCCGGCCCGCACCGGTTCCACCGGCGCCCGCCAGGTCTGCCAGCCCAGCCACGTCAGATAGGCCACGCCCGCCCACTTCAGCGTGAGGAACGCCGCTTCCGACGCCGCCAGCAGTGCGCCGAGGCCGAGCACCGACAGCCCGGCCAGGGTGGTCAGCCCGGCCACCATGCCCAGCCCGCCCCACGCCGCCCGGCGCACGCCGAAGCGCAGGCCGAGGCTCATGGCCAGCAGCATGTTCGGGCCGGGCGTCGCCGAGATGAAGAAGAAGGTGACCAGGAACAGGCCAAGGGTCTGCCAGCTCATGCGCGCCTCCGAAAGGGGACGGCCAGGGAACCACGCCGCGCGCCTGCGGGCAAATGCCGCACGCGCAGGGCAGGCATCAGGCGCTTGACGCATCTGCAAAAGCCCCTCTCCCATCGAGGGAGAGGGGCTTCAAGAAGCGATCTTATCCGCGTCCCGCGATCAGGCTGTCGGCCGCCGCCCGCGCCTCGGCGGTGACGGTGGCGCCGGACAGCATGCGGGCGATCTCCTCGCGCCGCTCGTCGCCGTCCAGTTCGGCGACGCCGGTGGTCACGCTCTGGCCCTTGACCGCCTTCTGCACCTTCAGGTGGGTCGAGCCGCGCGCCGCCACCTGCGGGCTGTGCGTCACCACCAGCACCTGCAGGCCATGGCCGAGCCGCTCCAGCCGCTGGCCGACCGCGGCGGCGACGGCGCCGCCGATGCCGGTGTCCACCTCGTCGAACACCAGCGTGCCGACCGTGGAGGTCTGCGCCAGCACCACCTTCAACGCCAGCATGAAGCGCGCCAGCTCGCCGCCCGAGGCGATCTTGTTCAGCGCCCCCGGCGGGGACCCCGGGTTGGTGGCGACCTGGAAGGCGACGCGGTCCATGCCGGCCGGCCCCCACTCGGCTTCGCCCAGCGGCTCGACCAGCGTGCGGAACTTGGCCTTGTCGAGCTTCAGCGGCGGCAACTCACCCGCCACCGCCTTGTCCAGCTGCCCGGCGGCCTTCTGGCGCGCCTTGCTGAGGTCCTCGGCGGCCTTGCGGTAGGCCTCGCGCGCCGTCTCGGCGTCGCGGGCGAGGCGGGCGAGCAGGTCGCCCTGGTCCTCGATCATCGACAGGCGGCCGGACAGCTCGTCGCGCAGCGCGGCCAGCGCGTCCACCGCCACGCCGTGCTTGCGCGACGCGGCGCGCAGCGCGAACAGCCGCTCCTCCAGCTTCTCCAGCGCCGCCGGGTCCATGTCCACGTCGGCGGACGCGGCCTGCAGCGCGGCGACGGCCTCGCCGGCTTCGGCGGCGGCGCGGTCGAGCGCGGCGATCGCCGGGTCCAGCTTGCCGCCGGCCTTCTCGGCGATGCGCGTCAGGATGCGCAGCGCCGAGGCCAGCGAGCGCTCGACGCCGCGGTCGCCGGACAGCTCGGCGTAGGCGGAATTCATCGCCTCGACCACCTTCTCGCGGTGCATCAGCACGGCGCGAGTCTCGGCCAGCTGCTCCTCCTCGCCGGGCTTGGGGGCGAGGCTGTCCAGCTCCGCCACGGCGTGGCGCAGGTATTCCTCTTCCGCGCGGGCGCGGGCGATCTCGGCGGCGGCGTTGGCGCGCGCGTCCTCGACCTGCCGCCACGCGCGGTGCAGGGCGGCGACGTGCGCCGCCTTGCCGTCCAGCTGGGCGTAGGCGTCGAGCACGCTGCGGTGGGTGGTCGGGTTGAGCAGGCCGTGGGTATCGAACTGGCCGTGCACCTCGACCAGCTCCTCGCCCAGGCGCTTCAGCAGGCCGACGCCGACCGCCTGGTCGTTGACCCAGGCGCGCGAGCGGCCGTCGGCGCTAACCGTGCGGCGGACGACCAGGCGCTCATCCGCGTCCAGCCCCTGCTCGCGCAGGATGGCGA
Organism: Azospirillum sp.; assembly: GCF_050789165.1. NCBI lineage: Bacteria > Pseudomonadati > Pseudomonadota > Alphaproteobacteria > Rhodospirillales > Azospirillaceae > Azospirillum > Azospirillum sp. The sequence continues at coordinate 83,264 of NZ_JBOZRT010000033.1, read as the reverse complement.
AGGCCGGGTGGTCGCCGGACAGCTCGAACTCGGCGGTGACCGAGGCTTGGTCGGCGCCGTGCCGGACCAGTCCGGATTCGGCGCGCGCACCCAGAGCGAGGCCGAGGGCGTCCAGCAGGATCGACTTGCCCGCACCCGTCTCGCCGGTCAGAACGCACAGGCCGGTCCGGAAGGACAACGCCAGCCGTTCGATCAGGACGACGTCCCGGATCGTCAGCGCGGCGAGGGTGGACCGCCCTAGAACAGGGAGCTCCAGGCTTTGCTGAGCCACGATTTGGCGTTCCGCTCCGGCTTCAGGTTGTGGTCGACCAGCATGGCGTAGCTGTCCTGATACCATTCGCTGCCCGGGAAGTTGTGGCCGAGGACGGCGGCGGCCGTCGTCGCCTCGTCGTTGACGCCGAGCGCCAGATAGCACTCGACGAGGCGGTGCAGCGCCTCCGCCGTGTGCGAGGTGGTCTGGTACTGCTCGACCACCATGCGGAAGCGGTTGATCGCCGCGGTGTACTGCGCCTGGCGCATGTAGAAGCGCCCGACCTCCATCTCCTTGCCGGCGAGGTGGTCGTTGGTCAGGTCGATCTTGATCTTGGCGTCGCGGGCGTACGGCGTGTCGGGGAAGCGGCGCACCACGTCCGACAGCGCGTCGAGCGCCAGCCGCGTCATCCGCTGGTCGCGGCGCACGTCGGTGATCTGCTCGTAATAGCTCAGCGCGCGCATGTAATAGGCGTACGACACCTCCGGGCTGCCGGGGTGCAGCTGGATGAAGCGGTCCAGCGCCAGGATGGCGTCGTCGTACTTCAGGTTCTCATAGTGCGCGTAGGCGGCGCGCAGCTGCGCCTTGGTCGCCCACTGCGAATAGGGGTGCTGGCGCTCGACCTCGTCGAACAGCTTGGCGGCGGTCTTGTAGTCCTCGCTCTTCATCTTGGCTTCCGCCTCGTCGAAGATCTGCTCGGGCGGACGCTCGACGTAGGCCAACTCCTCCTTGGAGGAGCAGCCGGCGACGGCGGAGGCGAGGAGGAGGGCGGCCAGCGGCGCGCGGAGAAGGCGAGGGGACATCGTCGTCTTGGGACCCTGAAATGGTGCCCTTATATAGCACGCCCCAACGCGGGCGCGGCAAGTCGGATCAGGCGGGGCGGGGCGGCTTTCGCGGGGCGGGCGGAAAAGATGGTGCGAAGTCTCGAGTGATGCCTCAGGAAAATCACATAAATATTTGAAATAAATATATTTCTGTGACATTCGCTGAGCCTGGAACGCCCCATGTGGTGCGTGCGCCGCGGTTCCGCAACCCCGGTGGGGGAGGGGGCTTTGCGCAACCCCGCGCGGCGCGGCGGCGGCGGGGGAGGGGGGTGCGCGGCGCGGCGCGCGTCGACTCCGGAAGGGCAGGGAGGTCCGCGCGAAAGAAAACGCCCTCCCCGGGAAGGGGAGGGCGGTCCAGGCCGACCCAGGGAAAAACGGATGGCGCGTCAGGCGACGGCGCGCGGCTGGTACTCGCACCAGCCCGACGGCAGCAGCGCCGCCGGCGTGTCCCAGCACCACGTCGAGCGGTCGACGAACAGCGCGCGCAGCAGCTGGTTGTTCAGCGCGTGGCCGGCGCGGCTGCCGTGGTAGCGGCCGAGGATCGGGCCGCCGGCCAGATACAGGTCGCCCACCGCGTCGAGGATCTTGTGGCGGACGAACTCGTCCGGGCTGCGCAGGCCGTCGGCGTTGAGCACGCGGTCCTGCTCCTTGTCCACGACCACCGCGTTGTCGAGCGAGCCGCCGCGGGCGAGGCCGGCCTTCTGCATGGCCTCGACGTCGTGCAGGAAGCAGAAGGTGCGGGCGTCGCCGATCTCCTCGCCGAAGGCGCCGGCGGACAGCGCGAAGTGGGCGGTCTGCTGGCCGATCACCGCGCTGTCGAAGTCGATCTCGAAGCTGAACTCCGGACGCTCGGACGGCATCAGGCTGGCGGTCACCAGGCCGTTGCCGACGGTGACCGGCTTCAGCACGCGGATCACGCGGCGCGGCGCGTCCTGCTCGACGCGGCCCGTGCGCTCGATGGCGGCGACGAAGGGGGCGGAGCTGCCGTCCATGATCGGCACTTCCGGGCCGTCGATGGCGAGGACGGCGTTGTCGATGCCGCAGCCGGCCAGCGCCGCCAGGACATGCTCCACCGTGCCGACCGTGGTGCCTTCGGCGTTGCCGAGCACGGTGCACAGGCGGGTGTCCACGACGTTGGCGTAGATCGCGGGGATGCGGGCGGCGAAGCCGCGCTTGTCGGTGCGGATGAAGGTGATGCCGGCGTCCGGCGCCGCGGGGGAGATGGTCAGGGTCGCCTTCGCGCCGGAGTGCAGTCCGATGCCGGTGAGGCGAATGACAGACTTCAGCGTGTGCTGAAACATCCCGTCCGTATTACCACCGATATGAGTCACGGCAACGTCCTGATCTGATCGCGTTTGCGGGGTTCACCAACAATGTTGATCAGCCATCGGTTCGCAGCGGACGGTTGATCGACTTGGCAAAACACCACGCATGCTACCTAGCACCGGGACTCGGACAGGACAAATCACTCTTTATTACGGTTTGTTGCAATCGCTTAGGCGGATCGGACAGGGCGTAGCCCGGACACGCCAAAGAAACCTCCGGGGCGGGATGCGCCCCGGAGGCAAGTCAAGGAAGGTTCTCGGATGCTGCCCGCCGGCCTTGGGGAGAGGCCGCCGCCGGCGGGGTGCTCGCGTGCTTCGATCAGTTGGCCTGACGGCGCAGGAAGGCCGGGATGTCCAGCACGTCTTCCTCGGCCGCGTGCAGCTTCGGCTGCGGAGCGGCCTGGATGCCGAGGCTCGGCTGCTGCGGCGCCTGCTGCTGCACCGGCTGGTGGTGCTGCATCGGCTGCTGCATGGGCTGTTGCATCGGCTGGGGCTGCTGCGGCGCCATCATCGGGGCCGGCTGCTGCTGCGGCACGGGCTGCGGAGCCGGCTCGTCGCGGCGCGCGCTGCGGCCGAGGCCGGTGACGAGGCCGAACAGCGACATGCGCTTCTTCGCCTGGGCGTCCGGGGTGTCGGCGACCGGCTGCGCCACCGGGGCGGCGGCCGGGCCGGCGGTCAGCGGGCGCGGGCCGGGATCGACGGCCTTCGGCGGGATGAAGGCGCCTTCGCGGCGCTCGGCGTGCAGCGAGCCGGCGGGCGCGGTGGCCTGGGCCGGGGCGTGCGCGACCGGAGCGGCCTCGTGCGGCTGGGCGGCCGGCGCCTCGTAGGCGACCGGGGCGGCGACCGGGGCCGGAGCGGCTTCCTGCTGGTGCTGGACCGGCTGCGGGGCGGCCGGCTGGGCGACCGGGGCCTCCATGGCGTAGGCGGTCGCCGCGGTGGCGATCGGCTGCGCCTTCAGGGCGGTGGCGGCGGTCGGGACGGCCGGCATCGGCGCGGCGCTGGCGAGCCCGGCGACGGCCGGAGCGGTGCCGCCGAGGCCCGGGGCGCCCGGCTTCCGGGTGCGGTCGGAGACCACCGACAGGTTCACCGGGTGCGCGGCGGTGCGCGGGTGGGCCATGGCGGCGGCGTCGATGCCGGTGGCGACCACCGACACCCGCATCAGGCCTTCCATCGAGCTGTCGAAGGTCGAGCCGAAGATGATGTTGGCGTCCGCGTCGACCTCGTCGCGGATACGGTTGGCCGCCTCGTCCACCTCGAACAGGGTCATGTCGTAGCCGCCGGTGATGTTGATGAGGACGCCGCGCGCCCCCTTCATCGACACGTCGTCGAGCAGCGGGTTGGAGATGGCGGCCTCGGCGGCCTCGATGGCGCGGCGGTCGCCGGTGGCCTCGCCGGTGCCCATCATCGCCTTGCCCATCTCGGTCATCACCGAGCGGATGTCGGCGAAGTCCAGGTTGATCAGGCCGGGCATGACCATCAGGTCGGTCACGCCGCGCACGCCGGAGTGCAGCACGTCGTCGGCCATCTTGAAGGCGTCGGCGAACGTGGTCTTCTCGTTGGCGATGCGGAAGAGGTTCTGGTTCGGGATGATGATCAGCGTGTCGACGTACTGCTGCAGCTCGGCGATGCCGCTCTCCGCCAGGCGCATGCGGTGCGCGCCTTCGAAGTGGAACGGCTTGGTCACCACGCCGATGGTCAGGATGCCGCGCTCGCGGGCCGCGCGCGCGATGACCGGGGCCGCACCGGTGCCGGTGCCGCCGCCCATGCCGGCGGTGATGAACACCATGTTGGAGCCGTCGAGGTACGACACGATGTCGTTGACCTGCTCCTCGGCGGCGGCGCGGCCGACGTCGGGCTTGGAGCCGGCGCCCAGGCCGCGGGTGGTGGCGGTGCCGAGCTGGAGGCGCTTCTCGCAGAGCGAGCCCTTCAGCGCCTGCGCGTCGGTGTTGCCGACCACGAAGTCGACGCCTTCGAGGTTCGACTTGATCATGTTGTTGACGGCGTTGCCGCCGGCGCCGCCGACGCCGAACACGGTGATGCGCGGCTTCAGCTCGGTCTCGATGGGGGGGATGCTGACGTTGATCATGTAAGCCTCTCCTCAGCCTTCCTTGGTTTCGTTCGGTTAGCTCGCGAATGCCGGTTGGTTCCGGCGGTTTTAGGCACTCTTGATGGCTACAGGTTTTCCCGCAGCCACATCCCGACCCGGCCCCAGATGCCGCCGCCGGACACCGCCTCGTGGACGGTGACCGGCAGTTCGGTGGGGTGGCGGACGGCATGGATCAGCAGGCCGGCGGCGGTCGAGAAGGCCGGGCCGCCGTTGGCGTCGGCCAAACCGCCGATGCGCGTCGGCCGGCCGAGCCGGACCTGCTTGTCGAGGATGAGCTGGGCCAGCTCGCGCGTGCCCGGCAGCTGGCTGGCGCCGCCGGTGAGCACCACGCGGCGCCCGGCCAGCTTGGCGAAGCCTGACTGCTCCAGGCGGGAGCGGACCAGCTCGAAAATCTCCTCCAACCGCGGCTGGATGATGCGGACCAGCAGCGACTTGGGCACGTGGTTGCCCGACGCGCGCTCCTCCTCGCCGACCTGGGGGACGTCGATCATCTCGCGCTCGTCGGCGGCGCTGGCCATGGCGCTGCCGTACAGCGTCTTCATGCGCTCGGCGTGGACGACGGGCGTGGTCAGGCCGCGGGCGATGTCGTTGGTGACGTGGCTGCCGCCCACCGGGATGCAGTCGGTCCACACCATCTGGCCCTCGAAGAAGACCGAGATCGTCGTGGTGCCGCCGCCCATGTCGATGCAGGCGACGCCCAGCTCCATCTCGTCCTCGACCAGGGTGGCCAGCGCCGAGGCGTACGGGCTGACCACCATGCTCTCGATGTCCAGGTGGCAGCGCGCCACGCAGGTCTGCAGGTTGCGCACCGCGCCGGCGGCGGCGGTGATGACGTGGACGTGCACGGCCAGACGGTCGCCGTACATCCCCCGGGGATCGCGGATGCCGCGGTTGCCGTCCAGCGAGAAGCCCACCGGCAGCGCGTGGATCAGCGTGGACTCCGCGCCGACCTGCAGCGCGCGGGCGTGCGCCAGGGCGCGGCGGACGTCGCTGTCCGTCACCTCCTGGCCGGGCACCGAGACCTCGGCGTTGAAGGTGTGCGAGACCGGGTAGCCGCCCGAGACGTTGACCACCACGTCGCGGATCGTCTCGCCGGCCATCTGCTCGGCGGCGTGGACGGCGGCGCCGATGGAGGTCTCGGCCGCTTCCATGTCGATGATGGCGCCGGCGCGCACGCCGGCGGCGAGCTGGTGGCCGACGCCGACCACCTTGACCGAGCCCTGCTCCTCGTGCCGCGCGATGAAGCAGCACACCTTGGTCGAGCCGACGTCGAGCGCGGCGACGACGCCACCGCGCGTCGGCCGCTTCGGCTTCTTCCCGCCATTGAAGCCCATCTTCAGCACCCCTTGGCCTCTTCGGTCATCAGGTCTTCTTTCCCGGCTTCTTCTTCTCGTCTTCCATGCCCGGCAGGATGACGCTGGTCTGCAGCACCATGCGGTCGGGCTGGCGCAGATCGACGACGACGATGTCGCGGTCCAGCACCTTGCCCGTGGCGTCCATGTCGGCGAGCTGGCGCAGCGCCGTCAGCATCCCGCCCTCGGGAAGCTTGACCACGACGCCGTTGTCGAGCGTGAGGTTCCAGCGCCGATCGCCCACCCAGGTCGCGGCCTTCAGGCGCTTGGCGACGGCGGGCACGCGGTCCAGCGCCGCCAGCAGCTTCTGCACCTGGCCGGGCGCGTTGGCGCCGACGACCTGCGGCAGCCGCTCGACGTCGCGGTTGCCGCGGCGGGCCAGTTCGGCGGCGTCGGCCAGCGGGCGGCCCTCGCGGTCGATGACGGTGAACCGGCGGTCGTTCTGCCAGATCGCCATGGGTTCGCGCTCGGACAGGCGGACGTACAGCGTGTCGGGCAGGTGCCGCTCGATGGCCGCCGACGCCACCCAGGGCAGCTGCTCCAGCCGCGCCTTGGCCTCGGTGAGGTCGAGGTCGAGGATCGGCGCGCCGCGCTCGACGCCCAGCGTCCGCAGGATGATGTCCGGGTCGGTCGCGGTTCGGCCGTGCACCGCCACGTCGTTGACCGACAGCCCGGCGTCGGCGCTGGCGGTGATGAAGGCGCTGCGCGCCTCGGCGATGGCCATGCCCAGCGTGCCGGCGCGCAGGTGCCACGCCGCGAACCCGGCCAGGGCCAGCACCGGTACCAGCAGCAGCGTTGCCTTCAGCGCCGGCTTGGCCCAGCGCGGGAAGGCGCGGCGGCGGTTGCCGCGCTGGGCGGCGTGCGCCATGGCGCGCGGCGGTGCCGGCGTCTCGTTCTTCGGGTTGCGGGGCGGGGCGCTCAGCCGTGCTGACATGCTGCGTTCTCCACCAGCCAGCTGACCAGCGCGCCGTAGGAAATGCCCACGTGCGCCGCCTGTTCGGGAACCAGCGACAGCGGCGTCATGCCGGGCTGGTTGTTGATCTCCAGGAAGTACAGGCCCTCGGTGCCGGGCTTCGAATCGTCCCAGCGGAAGTCGCTGCGCGTCACGCCGCGGCAGCCCAGCGTCTCGTGCGCCAGCACGGCGACGCGCTTGGCCTCCGCGGCGACGGCGTCCGGGATCGCGGCCGGCAGCGTGTGCACGGCGTGGCCGGCGCTGTACTTGGCCGTGTAGTCGTAGAGCTGCGCCTCGAAGACGATCTCCGTGACGGTCAGGGCCCTGGTGTCTTTACCACCTGCGCCCATGACGGCGACGGTCAGCTCGCGGCCGGGGATGAACTCCTCGACCATCGCGCGCTCGCCGAAGGTCCAGGCGTCGCCGACCGGGCTGTTCTGCCCCTCGCGCACCAGCGTGACGCCGACGGTCGAGCCTTCGTCCACCGGCTTGACGATGTAGGGGGCGGGCATCGGGTGGGAGCCGCCGGTCAGCTCGCCCCTGGTCAGCACGAGCCCCCGGGGCGAGCGCACGCCGACCGAGTCCAGCACGCGCTTGGTCATCACCTTGTCCATGGCGATGGCCGAGGCGCGCACGCCCGAATGCGTGTAGGGCAGCCCGAGGAACTCCAGCACGCCCTGGATGGTGCCGTCCTCGCCGCCGCGCCCGTGCAGCGCGTTGAACACCACGTCCGGCCGCGGGTCGCCGAGCGCCGCGACCAGCCCCGTCAGGTCGCGCTGCACGTCCACCGCGGTGACGGAGTAGCCTTCCTCCTCCAGCGCCTTGGCGACGCCGGCGCCGGAGACGAGCGACACCTCGCGCTCGGCCGACCAGCCGCCCATCAGGACCGCGACGTGCTTCTTGCGCATGCTCATTTCGCCACACCGATCCGCTTGATTTCCCACTCCAGCTCGACGCCGGAGGTCTCGCGCACGCGGCGGCGCACCTCCTCGCCGAGGTTTTCCAGCTCGGCGGCGGTGGCCGAGCCGAGGTTGAGCAGGAAGTTGCAGTGCTTCTCCGACACCTGGGCGTCGCCGACGCGCAGGCCGCGGCAGCCGGCCTCATCGATCAGCTGCCACGCCTTCTTCTCGCCCGCCGGGTTCTTGAAGGTCGAGCCGCCGGTGCGCGACCGGACCGGCTGGGTGTCGCCGCGCTTGTCGTTGATCTCGGCCATGCGGCGCGCGATGGCGAGCGGGTCGTCCTCGCCGCCCTCCAGCACCGCGCCGGTGAAGATGAAGTCCTCGGGCACCGCGCAGTGGCGGTAGGTGAAGCCCATGGCCTCGTTGGAAATGGTGTGCAGGTTGCCCTGACGGTCCACCGCCTGCGCGGCGACCAGCACGTCCCGGGTCTCGCGGCCGTAGGCGCCGCCGTTCATGCGGAGCGCACCACCGATGGTGCCGGGGATGCCCGACAGGAACTCCAGCCCCGCGATGCCGGCGTCGCGCGCCACGGTCGCCACGTGCAGGTCGAGCGCCGCGCCGCCGGCCGTGACGCGGGTGCCCGCCGTCTCGATGCCGGCGAAGCCGCGGCCCAGGCGGATCACCACGCCCGGCACGCCGCCGTCGCGGATCAGCAGGTTCGACGCCACGCCGACCACCGTCACCGGCACCTCGTCCGGCAACGCCGCCAGGAACTCGGCGAGGTCCTCGGTGTCGGCCGGGCGGAACATCACCTCGGCGTTGCCGCCGACGCGGAACCACGTGACGCCGGCCAGCGGCGCGTCGGCGGACAGCCGGCCGCGGCACTTCGGCATCAGGTCGATGAGGTGGAAGTTGGTCATGGCGAGCGCGGCCGTCATCCAGTCCTCCCGGAGCCAAAGAGCTTGTCGAGTTCGCCCGGCAGGGCGTTCGCCCACTGCGTGATGTTGCCGGCGCCCAGGCACACCACGAAGTCGCCGGGGCGCGCCATGTCGCGCACCATCTGCGGCAGTTCCTCGGGGCCGTGCAGCGGGATGACGTGGCGGTGGCCGTGCATGCGCAGGCCCTCCACCAGGGAGTCGCGGTTGACGTTCGGCACCGGCTGCTCACCCGCGGCGTAGACGTCGGCGACGATCACCGCGTCGGCGTCGTTGAAGCAGGTGCAGAACTCCTCGAACAGGCTGGCGAGGCGCGAGTAGCGGTGCGGCTGCACGACGGCGATGGTGCGGCCCTTGCCGGCGGTGCGCGCGGCGCGCAGCACGGCGGCGATCTCCACCGGGTGGTGGCCGTAGTCGTCGATGACCGTCACGCCGTTGGCGACGCCGGTGCGGGTGAAGCGGCGCTTGACCCCCTGGAAGGACGCGAAGCTGCCGCGCATCGCCTCGTTGGGGATGCCCATCTCGTGCCCGACGGCGAAGGCGGCCAGCGCGTTCTGCACGTTGTGCGGCCCGTACATCGGCAGCCGCACGCCGGACAGCGTTGCCGACTGGCCGGTGGTGCGGTCGGTGATGATGACGTCGAACACCGCGCCCTCGGCACCGAGCCGCACGTTGTCGGCGCGCACGTCGGCCTGCGGCGAGAAGCCGTAGGTGATGATGCGGCGGTCGGACACGCGCGGGATCATCGCCTGCACCTCGGGGTGGTCGATGCACAGCGCGGCGAAGCCGTAGAATGGGATGTTCTGGACGAAGGTGTCGAAGGCGGCGCGCTCGTGCTCGAACGTGCCGTAGTGGTCCAGGTGCTCCGGGTCCATGTTGGTGACGACGGCGATGCAGGCCGGCAGCTTGGTGAAGGTGCCGTCGGACTCGTCGGCCTCCACCACCATCCAGTCGCCGGAGCCGAGGCGGGTGTTGGTCCCGTAGGCGTTGATGATGCCGCCGTTGATGACGGTGGGGTCCAGCCCGGCGTGCTCCAGCATGTGGCCGACCATGGAGGTGGTCGTGGTCTTGCCGTGCGTGCCGCCGATGGCGATCGCCCACTTCAGGCGCATCAGCTCGCCCAGCATTTCGGCGCGGCGCACCACCGGGATCAGCGCGTTGCGGGCGGCGACGACCTCCGGGTTGTCCTTCTTGACGGCCGAGGAGACGACGACGACCGCCGCGGCGCCCAGGTTCTCCCCGCGGTGGCCGATGGCGACGGGGATGCCGAGGTCGCGCAGGCGCTTGACGTTGGCGCTTTCCGCGATGTCCGAGCCCTGCACGGCATAGCCCAGGTTCTTCAGCACCTCGGCGATGCCGCTCATGCCGATGCCGCCGATGCCGACGAAGTGGATCGTGCCGATGGAGAGGGGGAGAGCGCGCATGGTCCGGTTACCCGTGTTCGGTCAAACGTGGCCGCGACGTAGCATCAGCCGCAGCGTCGCGTCCACAGCGTCGTCGGACAGGGCGGCCGGCAGCGGCACCGCGCCTGTGACAACGTGCAGCCGGTCGCGCAGGAAGCCGTGCGCGGCGACCTCGCGCGGCAGCAGCGGGCAGTCCGGCCGCAGGCCCCAGCTCCGTTCGGAGCGGGTCAGCTCGGCCGGCCACTCCTGCAGCGGGCGGGGGTTCCGTCGCGTGGGGGTGCGCGCTTTGATCATTCCGCTGCCTCCGTGGCGTTGGCGTGGTTTCCGTTGTTGCCCGAACGGCCGGCCAGGGCCAGCACGGCGTCGGCGAGCTTCGACGCGGCCTCGTCCGTGCCCCAGGCGGCGCTGGCCTGCGCGGCGCGCGCCAGTTCGGCCGGGGTGGACAGCAGCGCGGTCAGGCGCTGGGCCAGCGTCTCGGCGGTGAACTGCGGCTGCGGCACGTGCCAAGCGGCGCCGGCCGCGGCGACGGCCAGGGCGTTGGCGGTCTGGTGGTCGTCGGTGGCGAAGGGGTAGGGGACCAGCACCGCCGGCCGGCCGATGCAGGTCAGCTCGGCGACGGTGGAGGCGCCGGCGCGGGTGATGGCGAGGTGGGCCGAGGCCAGTCGCTCCGGCACGTCGCGGAAGAAGCTCTCCAGCTCGACCGAGCCGAGGGCCAGCGGCGTCAGGGCGGCGCGCGCACCCTCCAGGTCCTCCGGACGGCACTGCTGCGACAGGTGGACGCGGGCGCGGAGTTCGGCGGGCAGCAGGGCCAGCGCGGCGGGGATCACCTCGCTGAAGACGCGGGCGCCCTGGCTGCCGCCCATGACCAGGATGCGCACCGGGCCGTCGGCGCTGGGCACGTCGTAGAGGGCGTGGCGCTTGGCGGCGACGGCGGGGCGCACCGGGTTTCCGGTCTGCACCAGCTTGGCCGGGTCGGCGACGCCGGACACCGCGGGGTAGGCGACGGCGACGCGGCGGGCGGCGGAGAACAGCAGGCGGTTGGCGCGGCCGAGCACGGCGTTCTGCTCGTGCAGCAGCACCGGCACGCCGGCGCGGCCGGCGGCGTAGACCGTGGGGACCGAGGGGTAGCCGCCGAAGCCGACCACGGCGACGGGGTCCAGCCGCTTCAGCAGGGCGCGCGCGTCGAACACGCCCAGCAGCAGCTGGACGCCGCCCTTCAGCTTGCCCAGCAGGCCGCCGGACGGCGAGCCGGCGCGGATGCGGTGCACCGGCACCTCGGGCAGGCTGTCGCCGAAGGCGTGGCCGCGCTTGTCGGTGACCAGTGTCACGGTGTGGCCGCGCGTCAGCAGCTCGCGGGCCAGCGCTTCCGCCGGGAAGATGTGCCCGCCGGTGCCGCCGGCCGCCAGGAGAATGGGCTTGTTCGCTTTCGCCATCGGTCAGTCCCCCGGCCCGAAGCGCTTGCGGGTCAGCGCCAGCACCATGCCCATGCCGAAGCCCAGCGCGATCAGCGACGAGCCGCCGTAGCTGATGAAGGGCAGCGTCATGCCCTTGGTCGGCATCAGGTGCAGCGACGAGCCCATGTTGATCGCCGCCTGCAGGCCGAACTGGATCAGCAGGCCGGCCGCGGCGAGCAGCGCGAAGTAATTGGTCTCGTTGAACACCCGGGCGAAGCCGCGCAGCACGATGAAGGCGAACAGGAAGACGATGAACAGGCAGAAGATCAGCCCCATCTCCTCGCCGGCGACGGCGAAGATGAAGTCGGCGTGGCTGTCCGGCAGCGAGAACTTCACCGTCCCCTGGCCCGGCCCGGTGCCGAGCAGGCCGCCGTTGGCGAACGCCTCCATGGAGCGGCTGACCTGGTAGTTGTCGCCCGCCGCCGGGTCGAGGAAGCGGTCGATGCGGCTGGCGAAGTGCGGCAGCGTGAAGTACGCGCCGATCAGGCCGGCGACGCCGACGCCGGCCAGGATCATCACCAGCAGGATGTTCAGGCCGGCCAGGAAGAACTGGGTGAACCACACGGCGGAGACCACGAAGGTCATCCCCATGTCCGGTTGCAGGATCAGGCCCGCCACCGTCACGCCGTACAGCGCGATCGACACCAGGGCGCCGGGAAAGCCCGGGTTGGTGCGCGACAGCGAGAACAGCCACGCGGCGACCACCGCGAAGGCCGGCTTGACGAACTCCGAGGGCTGGATCGACAGACCGGGCACGTGGATCCAGCGCCGGGCGCCCTTGATCTCCACGCCGACCACCAGCGTCGCGAACACCAGCGCCAGCGCCGCGATGTACATGAACAGGGCCGCGCGCTTCACGCCCTTGGGCGACAGCAGCGAGATGGCGACCATGATCGCCACGGCCGGCGCCAGCATCATCAGGTGGCGCTCGACGAAGTAGAAGGTGTCCTGGATGCCGATGCGCTCGGCCACCGGGGGGCTGGCGGCGGTGATCAGCACGGTGCCCAGCGCCATCAGCACGGCCAGCGCGCCGAGCTGCACCCGGTCGATGGTCCACCACCAGCGGCCGAAGACGGACTGGTCGGTACGGTCGAACGTGATCATGCCGCACCCCCGGAAAGCTCGTTGACGTGCCTGACGAACGCGTCGCCGCGCGCCTCGAAGCTGGTGAACTGGTCCCACGACGCGCAGGCCGGCGACAGCAGCACGCAGGCGTTCGCCTTCTTCTCGGCCAGCGCCAGCTCGGCGGCCTTGCCGACCGCCACGTCCAGCGTGCCGCAGCGGGTGTGCGGAACGTTGCGCTCGGCCAGCCACGCGGCGAACGGCTCGGTTGCCTCGCCGATCAGGAAGGCGTGGCGGACGCGGCCCATGTAGCCGTCGAGGCCGGCGAGCCCGGTGCTCTTGGCCTGCCCGCCGAGGATCCAGTAGATCGGGTCGAAGGTCGCCAGCGCCTTCTCGGCCGCGTCGGCGTTGGTCGCCTTGCTGTCGTTGACGAAGCGCACGTTGTCGATGGTGCGCACCAGCTGCTGGCGGTGCGCCAGGCCGGGGAAGGTCGTCATGGCGGCGACGATGGCCGGCGCCGGCACGCCCGCGGCCTTGCAGGCGGCGAAGGCGGCGGCGGCGTTCTGCCAGTTGTGCTTGCCCAGCAGCGTCGGGAAGCTGGTCAGGTCGGCGACGCGCTCGGCCGTGCCTTCGGTGTCGTCGATCAGCCAGCCGGCGTCGGCGTAGACGCCGCCCGGCACGCGGCCTTCGGCGGAGATCGGCCAGACGCGCTGGTCGCCGACGGCTTTCAGGTCCTCACAGATCTTGCGGCAGATCGCGTCGTCCACGCCGATGACGGCGGTGCGCGGCTTGGTCTGGCGGTGGAAGATCAGTTTCTTGGCGGCGACGTAGCCGTCCATGCCGCCGTGGCGGTCCAGGTGGTCCGGCGTGACGTTCAGCAGAACCGCGACGTCGAAGGTGATCGAGAAGGTCAGCTCGAGCTGGTAGCTCGACATCTCCAGCACGTAGGTGCCGCCCACGCCCAGCGGGTCGAGCGTCAGCACCGGCGTGCCCAGGTTGCCGCCCACCGCGACGCGGCGTCGGGCTTCCTGCATCACGTGGCTGATCAGCGAGGTGGTGGTCGACTTGCCGTTGGTGCCGGTGATGCCGACGTAGGCCGCATCGCGCTCGGAGCGGGCCAGCAGCTCGATATCGCAGACGATTTCCAGGTTGGCAGCGCGCGCGCGCTCGGCCACCGGGTGCGGCTTGGGGAAGGTGTGCGGGATGCCCGGTGACCAGACGATGGTCGTCAGCTCCGACAGGTCGGCGGTGGTGAGGTCGACCACGCGGTAACCGGCGGCCTCCGCCTCGTCGCGCTTGGCCTGGCTGTCGTCCCACACCCAGACCTCGGCGCCGGCCCTGGCGAGCGCGTCGGCGGTGGCCATGCCGGACTTGCCGAGGCCCATGACCGCCACGGGCAGACCGTCCATGTAGAAGAGGTTGATCATGCCGGCCTCACCGCAGCTTCAGGGTGGACAGGCCGACCAGCGCCAGCACGCCGGCGATGATCCAGAAGCGGATGACGACCGTCGGCTCGGCCCAGCCCTTCTTCTCGAAGTGATGGTGCAGCGGCGCCATGCGGAAGACGCGCTTGCCCGTCAGCTTGAAGGAGGCGACCTGGACGATCACCGACACCGTCTCCAGCACGAACAGGCCACCGATGATGGCCAGCACGATCTCGTGCTTGGTCACCACCGCGATGGCGCCCAGCGCGCCGCCCAGGGAGAGCGAGCCGGTGTCGCCCATGAACACCATGGCCGGCGGCGCGTTGAACCACAGGAAGCCGATGCCGGCGCCGATCAGCGCGCCGCAGAACACCGCCAGCTCGCCGGCGCCCGGCACGTGGTGGATCTGCAGGTAGTTGGAGAAGATCGCGTTGCCGGTGAGGTAGGCGATCAGGCCGAAGCAGCCCGCCGCGATGATGGACGGCACGATGGCCAGCCCGTCCAGGCCGTCGGTCAGGTTCACCGCGTTGGAGGCGCCGACCATGATGAAGGCGCCGAACGGGATGAAGAACCAGCTGAGCTGGATCAGCACGTCCTTGAAGAACGGCACCGCGACGCCGCCCGCCAGCGCCGGCGGCTCCAGCAGCATGACCAGGGTCGTCGCCACCAGGCCGATGCCGATCTCCCAGCCCAGGCGGAAGCGGCTGGACAGGCCCTTGGTGTTGCGCTTGGTCAGCTTCTGGTAGTCGTCGCCGAAGCCGATCAGGCCGTAGCCGACCGTCACGAACAGCACGATCCAGGTGTAGGCGTTGGCGACGTCCATCCACAGGATCGTGCTGACCGTCGTGGCGATCATGATCATCAGGCCGCCCATGGTGGGCGTGCCCTTCTTCTTGAAGTGCGTCTCCGGCCCGTCGGTGCGGATCGGCTGGCCCTCGCCCTGCTTGTGCTTCAGCCAGGCGATCAGGCGCGGGAAGAAGACGAAGCTGATGATGAGCGCGGTGATCACCGCGCCGCCGGTGCGGAAGGTCAGGTACCGGAACAGGTTGAACGGCGTGAAGACGTCCGACAGCGGGAAGAGGAGATTATACAGCATCCGGAACTCAGCCCCGCTGACCGTTGATGGCGGCCTGCGGCCGAGAAGAAGGAGTGTTCTGGTCGAGCGCGGAGAGCGCCTCGACCACCAGCGCCATGCGGCTCCCGGCGGAGCCCTTGACCAGAACCACGTCGCCGCCGCGCACGTCGGCCGCCAGCAGCGGCGCCAGCGCCTTGCTGTCCTCGGCGTACCTGCCGCGCATGGCGGCGGGCAGGCGGTCCCACAGCGCCTTCATGTGCGGGCCGCAGCAGTAGACGGTGTCGATGTGCGCAGCCTTGAGCGGCGTCGACAGGGTGGCGTGCAGCTGGTCGGCGCGGGTGCCCAACTCGCGCATGTCGCCCAGCACGGCGATGCGGCGCCCGCCGGCCCCCGGATCGACCTTGCCCAGCACCTCGATGCTGGCGGCGACCGACACCGGGCTGGCGTTGTAGCTCTCGTCGATCAGCGTGAAGGCGCCGTGCGCCAGCTGGACGCGCTTGCGCGTGCCGCGGCCCTTGACCGGCTGCAGGGTGGACAGCGAACGCGCCGCCGTGGCGAGGTCGCCGCCGGCCGCGCGCACCGCCAGCAGCACGGCGAGGCTGTTCATCACCCAGTGCTTGCCGGGCAGCGACAGGCAGTACTGGATGCGCTCCCCCTTGAACGACGCGGTGACGGTCGAGCAGGTGGCGTGCAGCGAGCACTCGAGCAGCCGGGCTTCGGCGTCCTCGTGGCCGCCGAAGCCCCAGATGCGGCTCAGCCCCTGGGTGCGGGCGGCGGCCAGCAGCCGGCCGAAGTGCGGGTTGTCGCGGTTCAGAACGGCGACGCCCTGCGGCGTCATGCCCTCGAAGATCTCGGCCTTGGCGTCGGCGATGGATTCGACCGTCGCGAAGAACTCCAGGTGCACCGCCTCGACCGTGGTGATGACGGCGACCTCCGGCTGCACGAGGCGCGACAGCGGCCCCAGCTCGCCGGCGTGGTTCATGCCCAGCTCGAAGACGGCGAACTGGCTGTCCTCGGGCATGCGCGCCAGCGACAGCGGCACGCCCCAGTGGTTGTTCAGCGAGCCCTCGGTGGCGAAGGTGCGGCCCTGCGCCGACAGGCAGTGGCGCAGCGCCTCCTTGGTGCCGGTCTTGCCGACCGAGCCGGTGACGCCGATCACGCGGGCCTTGGTGCGCATGCGGGCGACGCGGCCCAGGTCGGTCAGGCCGGCCAGCGTGTCCTCGACGGCGAGCAGCGGGGCGTCGGCGGCGACGCCCGCCGGCACGCGGCTGACCATGGCCGCGGCGGCGCCGTTGGCCAGCGCCTGCGCCACGAAGTCGTGCCCGTCGAAGTTCGGCCCCTGGATGGCGACGAAGAGGTCGCCGGGCTCCACCTTGCGGCTGTCGATCGACACGCCGGTGGCGCGCCAGGGGGTGCTCGCCTGGCCGCCAGTGGCGGCGGCGGCGTCCTCGGCGGTCCACAGGACCGGCTTCAGGGCGTCTTCGCTCATGCTCCGGTGATCTCCGCTACGGCGGCCCGGGCCTCGGCCGCATCGTCGAACGGCCGCACCTCGGTGCCGACAATCTGTCCCTGCTCGTGTCCCTTGCCGGCGATGACCAGCACGTCGTCGGGGGCCAGCCCCCGGACGGCCGCGCGGATCGCCGCGTGACGGTCGCCGATCTCCTCGGCTTCCCTGTAGCCTGCGAGCACCTCGGCCCGGACGGACGCCGGATCCTCGGTGCGCGGGTTGTCGTCGGTGACGATGACCCGGTCGGCCAGACGGCCGGCCAGCTCGGCCATCACCGGACGCTTGCCGCGGTCGCGGTCGCCGCCGCAGCCGAACACCACGACCAGTTTCCCGGCCGCGTGCGGGCGGAGCGCCGTCAGCACCGTCTCCAGCGCGTCCGGCGTGTGGGCGAAGTCCACGAACACCGGCGCCCCGTTCGGGTGCGTCGCCACGTGCTGCATGCGCCCCTTGACGCCGTCCAGCGCCGCCAGGGCCTCGATCGCCTTGTCCGCGTCCGAGCCCGTGGCGAGCACGAGACCCAGCGCGCACAGCGCGTTCCACGCCTGGAACCGGCCGACCAGCGGCAGTTCCACCGTGTGCTCGCGCCCGAGGACCGTCAGGTGCAGGCGCTGCCCGTGCGGCATCGGCTCCACGCTGCGGACCGTCAGTTCGCGGCCGGCAAACCCATACCCGAACAGGCGGTGACCGCGTTGGGTACAAATCTCGGCGAGGGCGGAAAATTCCGGGGAGTCCGCGTTCAGCACGGCGCCGCCGCCCGGTGACAAAACGCGTCCGAACAGCTGCGCCTTGGCCTCCGCGTAGGCCTCCATGGACCCGTGATAGTCCAGGTGGTCGCGGGTGAGGTTCGTGAATCCCGCAGCGCTGACCCGCACGCCGTCGAGGCGGAACTGGTCCAGCCCGTGGCTCGACGCCTCCATGGCGAGGTGGTCGACGCCGGCCTCCGCCACCTCGGCGAGCGTCTTGTGCAGCAGCACCGGATCGGGGGTGGTCATGGCGCCGTACTTGTCCACGCCGGGGCCGGTGATGCCCAGCGTGCCCAGCGCCGCCGCCCTGTGGCCGAGCGCGGTCCACAGCTGGCGGGCGAACTGCACGGTGGAGGTCTTGCCGTTGGTGCCGGTCACCGCCACCACCGTCTCCGGCTGGCGGCCGTGGAACGCGGCGGCCATGCGGGCGAAGGCCAGGCGCGGCTGCTCGTCCTCGATCAGCACGGCGGCCGAGCCGGCGGGCAGGGTGGTGCCGGGTGGCGCCAGCACGGCGACGGCCCCCTTGGCCAGCGCGCCCTCGATGAAGGCGCGGCCGTCCGCCTTGGTTCCAGGCAGGGCCGCAAACACAAAACCGGGCTGGACCGCACGGGAGTCGGCGGTCAGCCCGGTCACGTCGATGTCGCGGACCTGATGATGGTCAGCGGGTAGGAGTCGGGACAGAAGCAACGGTGCTCCCCCGGGCTGGAATGGTGCCGTTGATGTTGATGTCCACCGCCGCACGGATGTCCGGCGAGTTCTCGTCCACCGGCTGGACGCCGAGCAGCGGGCCGATCTGCCGGACGATGCGCCCCGCCGTCGGCGCCGCCACCCAGCCGCCCGTGGCGAAACCGTAGGTCTTGGCGGTCGCCTTCGGCTCGTCGATCAGCACGTAGACGATGTAGCGCGGGTCGTGCATCGGGAAGGCGCCGAGGAACGACGACATGCGCGCGTTCTTGACGTAGTGGCGCCCCTTCTGCTTGTCGGCGGTGCCGGTCTTGCCGCCCACGACGTAGCCGGGCGCGGCCGCGCCCTTGGCCGTACCCTCCGTCACCACCAGGCGGAACAGCCGGCGCATGACGTCGGAGGTCTGCGGCGAGACCACGCGCTCGCCCGGCACCTCGGCGTTGGGGTCGCGCTTCAGCAGGGTCGGCGGGTGCATGATGCCGCCGTTGATCACCGACGCGGCCGCCGCCACGGTGTGCATCGGGCTGACCGAGATGCCGTGACCGAACGAGATGGTCATGGCGTTGATCTCGCGCCAGGGGTTCGGCACGAGGGGCCAGCCGTTCTCCGGCAGCTCCAGCGAGGTCGGGCGCATGAAGCCCATCCTCTGCATGAAGGCGCGCTGCGTCGGGATGCCCGCGGTCAGCGCCATGCGGACCGAGCCGATGTTGGACGAGTGCTGGAAGATCTCCGCCACCGTCAGCGCGCGGTGCATGTTGTGGTAGTCGCTGATGGTGAAGCGGCCGATGGAGATCGGCTTGGCGGCGTCGAACAGGTCGGTCGGGCGCACCTTGCCCGATTCCAGCGACATGGCGGTGTTAAAGATCTTGAAGGTGGAGCCCATCTCGAACACGCCGAGCGTCGCCCGGTTGAACAGCGTGTCCTGGTCGAGGCCCGTGGGGTCGTGCGGGTCGAAGTCGGGCAGCGACACCATCGCCAGCACTTCGCCGGTCTTGACGTCGTAGACCATGCCGGCCGCGCCCACCGCGCGGAACTCCTCCACCGCGGCCGACACTTCCTTCTTCAGGATGTGCTGCAGGCGCAGGTCGAGCGAGAGCTGCAACGGCCTCGGGTCGTTGCGCAGCCGGCTGTCGAAGCCGCGCTCCAGCCCGGCCAGGCCGTTGTTGTCGATGCCGGTGTAGCCGACGACGTGCGACGCCAGCTGCGTCGCCGGGTAGAAGCGGCGCTCCTCGCGCTCGAAATACAGGCCGGGCAGGCCCAGGCGGTGCACCTGCGCCTGCTGGCGCGGCGTCAGGTTGCGCTTGATCCAGACGAAGCGCTTCTCGCTGGAGAGCTTCTCGTAGACTTCCTTGTAGTCGAGCTCCGGCAGCACGGAGACCAGCTTGCGCGCGGCCTCCTTGGCGTCGATGACCACCTTGGGATCGGCGTGCAGCGACGCGGTGGCCAGCGAGGTCGCCAGCAGGTTGCCGTTGCGGTCGACGATGTCGGCGCGGCCGACCGGCGGGGCGTGCGCCTCGGCGGCCTGGATCTGCCGCGGTTCGGCGCCGCCGCGCAGCAGCGTGGCGTCCACCAGCTTGGCGCCGATGGCGGTGAAGGCGAGCGTGACCACGGCCGCGGTCACCATCAGGCGGTTGCGCGTCTGCTCCAGCGCGACGGAGAGCGAGCTGCGCGGCTTGCTCACCGTCGGCGCGGAGGCGTAGACCGCCCCGATGGGATCGTAGCCGAGCCGCGTGTCGGTCATCGGTTGCCTCCGAGGCGGGCGATCATCACGCCCAGCGAATCGGTCTTCGGCGGCGCCGGCGGCTGCTTGGCCGGGACAAGGTTCTTCGGCGGCGTCAGGGTCTGCGGCGCCGGCTGCTGCGGCTTGGCGACGGCCGGCTGCACCTTCGGCGCCACCTTGGCGGCGGCCGGCTCCGCGGGGGCGGGAGGCTGATGGGCGGGCGGGGCAGGGACCTTGGCCGGCGCCGGGGCGGACTTTACCACCGCCTGGATCGCCGCCGGGGCCGGCGCGGCGGCGGGCGCCGACGCCCGGACGATGCCGCTCTGCGTCTGCAGCGGCGACAGGCCGGCCATCGGCGGGATCTCCGGCAGCGGGGCAGGGGCCGGGCGCATCGGTATGATCTCGGCGGACGCCACGAACTGCCGGGCGTCGGTCGGGCGCAGCGACAGGTGCGTGCGCGCCAGCGTCTCCAGCCGCGACGGGTCGTTCATGTAGCTCCACTCCGCCTTCAGGATCTGGATGGCCTCCTGTTCGGCGACGATCTTGCGGTTCAGGGTCGCGAGCTGCTCCTCGCGGTTCTGCACCGTGTAGCTGGTCTGGAAGAGGACGGCGCCGGCGACGCCGGCCAGCCCGAGCCAGACCAGAGCGGATTTGCCCTTCATGCCGCCTCCTTGGCGGGCGCCGGGAAGGCCGGCGCCGCGGTGCGTTCAGCCGCGCGCAGCCGGGAGGAGCGCGCGCGGGGGTTGTTCTTCAGCTCCGCCTCGCCGGGCGCCACGGGCTTCCGGTGGATCAGGCGGAACGAGGGTTGGCGCTGGTCGCCGGCCACTGCGGGGGCGTGGCGCGACGGGGCCGGGGGAGGGGAGGAGCGCTCCTTCAGGAACGCCTTGACCTCGCGATCCTCCAGCGAATGGAAGGAGACGACGGCGAGCCGCCCGCCCGGCTTCAGGATGCGCTCGGCGGCGGCGAGGCCGCGGCGGATCTCGCCCAGCTCGTCGTTCACGTGGATGCGCAGGCCCTGGAAGGTGCGGGTCGCCGGGTCGATGCCGTCGCGGCCCGACTTCGGCACCACGCGGCGCACGATGTCGGCCAGCTGCGCCGTGCGGGTGATCGGCGCCTCCTTGCGGGCGGCGACGATGGCGCGGGCGACGCGGCGCGCCATGCGCTCCTCGCCGTAGTGGAAGACGATGTCGGCCAGCTCCTCCTCCGACGCGGCATTCACCACGTCGGCGGCGCTCGGCCCATCCCGTCCCATGCGCATGTCGAGCGGGCCGTCGAAGCGGAAGGAGAAGCCGCGCTCCGCTTGGTCGAGCTGCGGGGAGGAGACGCCGAGATCGAGCGCCACGCCGTCCACCGACTCGACTCCGCGCTCGCCCAGCAGGGAGTCCATGGCGCCGAAGCGGCCTTCGACCACCTCGATCCGGCCGGGGTGGGCGAGGGCGAGCGCCCTGCCCCGCTCCACGGCGTCGGGATCGCGATCGATGCCCCAGACGCGGCAATCGGCCGCAGCCAGGATGGCGCGGCTGTAACCGCCGGCGCCGAAGGTGCCGTCCACGTAGACGCCGCCGTCGACAGGCATCAGGGCTTCGACCACCTCGGCCAGCAGGACCGGGGTGTGCAGGGGGTAGGCCGGGGTCATGCGCCCTCCCCTCCTCGCGCGGCGGCGCCGCGGGATGCCTTGGCGACGATCTGGCTGAGCGAGATGTCCTTGCGCACGACCTGGTCGCGCAGCGCGTTCTCGTGTGCCTGCAGGGCCTTCGGCTCCCACACCTGGAAGGTCTTGCGGCGGCCGATGAAGGAGGCTTCCTCGGTGATGCCGGCGAACTCGGCCAGCGAGGGCGGCAGGGAGATGCGGCCCTCGTTGTCCATGGAGACGGGGATCAGCTTGCCGAAGATGAACGTCTCGATCATCTCGCGCTCGTCGGAGTCGAGGTCGGGGGACTCGAGGCTGTCGGAGAGGATGTCGAGATAGTCCTGGTCGGCGCCTTCCAGGCACTGATGGTTCAGCGACGGCCAGAGATAGACCGTTCCCGGCGCAGACGTCTTGGCAAGGGACTGGCGGAACTGCGCCGGAATCGAGACGCGCCCCTTCCTGTCGACCTTGTTGACGTATGTGGACAGGAATACGGCCATAGGCCCCTTGGTCTCCCCCGAAAACCCGCCGCGGCAACACCGCCGCGCCCTACGACCCGAAAGCCCCCGTTGGACCCAAAGATGTACCTACACTGGGTAGGGATACCCTCTTCTCTGGGTGTCTATGGGATAGCATGGGACGGTATGGGCGTCAACGGGCCCTCTAGTAATCGGTCTGGGGTGTCAAGACATTTCGCCGGATGTGTTGCTTCTCAGCAAATAGGTAATCGGCATTTGAGAATTCTCGCAACATTCCAGCAGTTTATCGGGCTGTGGATAACTTATCCACAGAAGGTTCCACGAATGTTCCTGGAACGAAGCGTTGTTGGATCATGAAATAACATTGCGCACGTACGAATCGTATCCCCCGAATGGCCTACCTGCAGTGGGTAGGCGGCACGGGGCGGGCATGGGATAGCATGGGAATGCGCCCCAAGATATCCACCGCCTGTGGAAAGATGTGGGGATAAAATGCCAGACGGCCTGTAAGCCGGGTTTTGTCCCCGGGGATGAACCCCGGTGGATGGTCATTCATCTGGGACGCCCGTTACCGGACGCCTCGCGCGACCAACCCGGACGGCAGCGCGGAAACACGCTTGGCCCACAGCATCCCAAGGATGCCGGGCCCGGCCGTCCCTATTCGGTCTTGCTCCCGGTGGGGTTTACCCTGCCACCCCCGTTGCCGGGGGCGCGGTGCGCTCTTACCGCACCCTTTCACCCTTACCCAAGGCCCCCCTGGAAAACCAAGGTTGCTGTGGGCGGTTTGCTTTCTGTGGCACTTTCCCTGGGGTTGCCCCCGCCGGCCGTTAACCGGCACCGTGTTTCCGTGGAGCCCGGACTTTCCTCCCCCGGCGCGAAGCCGAAGGCGACCATCCAGCCGTCTGGCAGGGGCCTATTTATAGGGACGACTCGCCGGATGCAACGGTGGTGGGGGATTTTCCCAGATCGACGTTGGCGTAGAGCAGGGCGAGGGGCTGTGCATAACCGACGCTGTCGAGGCGCAGCACGTCCTCCGGCTCGGTCAGCAGGTCGACCTGCCAGCGCGTGTCGTCCAGGCGCCGGTGGACCTCGGCGTACAGCCGTTCGGAATGGACCAGCACGATCTCCTGCACCGAGGGGATGGAGCGGTAGACCGGCAGCTTGACCTTGCGGTCGTCCGCCTCGGTGGAGGGGGAGAGGATCTCGACGATGACGACCGGATTGGGGATGGCGTACTGCCCCGCCTCGTGTGGCGAGCAGGTCACCGCGAGGTCGCCCTGGAAGTAGGTGCGGATGCTGTTCGGCTTGAGGATGCCGGCCTCGGACCGGACGTGGCAGGGCGGGCGCGCGTCGAGCGTGTTCGCGAGGTGGCGGCCGAAATTGGCTGCGATGATCTGGTGGCCGCCGTAGGTCGGCGCCATGGCGACGGGCACGCCGTCGATCAGCTCGTAACGCGTGTCGGTCCCGTCGTCCCAGACGAGGAACTCGTCCACGGTCATGCGCTTGTAGGCGAACTCGGACATGGGGGCCTCCGACGCCAGCCGATGCCTTTAATATAATGGAGAAGCCGGCGCGCGGCGATACCGCCTACCGCCCCGTCACCCGCACCAGCGCCCGCAACCGCCGCACCGTCTCGTCATCCGCCACGCCGGTCATCCGCTCCGGCAGGAAGTGGCGCTGGAACGACAGCAGCGCGCGCGGCGCGGCGGCGTCGTACCCATAGCGTCCCAGCAGTTCCGCCACCTCGTCGCCGGTGAACGGCCCCTCGTCCGCCTGGGACGGCATGGGCCAGAGCCCGACGCCGGCCCGCGCCAGCCGGGGCCAGTCGAACAGCTCGCCGGGATCCTCCTTGCGCGCCGGGGCGATGTCGCTGTGGCCGAGCGCGTCCTCGGCGCGGATCCCATGGCGTCCCATCACGGCCACGCACAACTCCTCCACCGCGTCCATCTGCACGGGCGGAAAGGGGCGGTAGCCGAACTCGTGGCCGGGGTTGACGATCTCGATGCCGATGGAGCGGCCGTTGACGTCGCCCAGCCCCCGCCACGAACTCACCCCGGCGTGCCAGGCGCGGCGGTCCTCGGGGACGTGGGCGTAGACGGTGCCGTCCTCGTCCACGGTGTAGTGGGCGCTGACCTGGGCGGCCGGGTCGCACAGGCGGGACAGCGCGTGGGCCGCCGTCGGCATGCCGGTGTAATGGAGGATGAGCAGCTCGGCGCGCGCCCCGTCCGGCCGCGGCCCGTGGTTGGGGGAGGGGAGGTCGATCAGGCGCACGGCAACCCCTCCTAGGTCAGGTTCGTCACCTTGTCGTTCACCACCACGCGCGGCCGGCGCAGCACGATGATGCCCACCCCCGCCACCGTCATCAGGCCGCCGACCGCCAGGGTCCAGGTCACCGGCTCGCCCAGCAGCACGACGCCGGACAGCACGCCGAACAGCGGGATCAGCAGCATGAACGGCACCGCCTGGTTGACGTCGTAGCGCCGCATCAGCCGGTACCACAGCCCGTACGCCACGATGGTCGCCAGCACCGCTATATAAAGAAGCGAGCCCCAGCCGGCCCAGCTGGCGTTCCGCACCGCCTCCCACTGGCCGTGCTCGAACAGCGCCGAGAGCACCAGCAGCTGCGGCGCCGCGAACAGCCCCATCCAGGCGTTCAGCGCGAAGCCGTCGATGTCGCCCAGCCGCTTGATCTGCACGTTGGCGGCGGCGAAGGCGAAGCTGCCGCCGACCACGAGGCCGAGCGCTCCCAGGCTGTCGCCCAGCCGCGGCTCGCCAGCGATCAGCAGCACGCCGGCGAACGCCACCAGCATGCCGACCGCCCGCTTCCAGCCCAGCCGGTCCTTGAAGACCACCGCCGCCAGCAGCGAGGCGAACGGCACCTGCAACTGCGCCACCACCGAGGCGGTGGCCGCGTCGATGCCCTTGATGCCGTTGAACATCATCGGAAAGTGGATGGTGCCGAGGATGGTCGACAGCGCCAGCACGCCCAGCAGCTTGCCGCGGGGCATCCGCACGAAGGGCAGCAGCAGCGCCGCCACGATGAAGAAGCGCAAGGCCATCAGGAACAGCGGCGGGAACTCCAGCAGCGCGACCTTGGCGACGCCGAAGTTGATGCCCCACAGCGCCACCACCAGCATCGCCACGCCGAGGTCGAGCGGGCTCATCAGGCGACTCTCCCGCTTCCAATACCTTTATGACCGTCATCCCCGCGAAGGCGGGGATCCATAATTCCCAAAGCGTGCGGTCGTGGAACGTATGGATCCCGGCCTTCGCGGGGATGACGGCCTGGAGAAATGGTCGATGGGAGGAACGTGCGCGGCGCGGTGAGGCCCGTCATCCCCGGCCGCCTTCCAATTCCTCGCGCAGCGCCTCCAGCTCCAGCCAGCGCTCCTCGGCCGCCGCCAGCTCGGTCTGCCTGGCGTGCAGCGCGTCCGAGGTCTTCTGGAACTTCGCCGGGTCGCGGGTGAACAGGTCGGGGTCGGCCATCGCCGCTTCCAGCTTCGCGATCTCCGTCCCCAGCTTGTCCATGCGGCCGGGCAGCTCGTCCAGCTCGCGCTGGTCCTTGTAGCTCAGCTTGCCGCGCGGCTTCGGCGCGGCCGGCGCCGTCTCGGCGGGCTTGGGCTTGGCCGCCGCGGGGGCCGCCTTCGCGGCCGGCTGGCGCTGCACCAGATAGTCGGAGTAGCCGCCGGCGTATTCCACCACCGAGCCGTCGCCCTCCAGCGCGATGGTGCTGGTGACCAGCCGGTCGAGGAAGTCGCGGTCGTGGCTGACCAGCAGCAGGGTGCCCTGGTAGTCGCCCAGCACGTCCTCCAGCAGGTCCAGCGTGTCCATGTCGAGGTCGTTGGTCGGCTCGTCGAGGATCATCATGTTGGACGGCCGGGCGAACAGCCGGGCCAGCAGCAGCCGGTTGCGCTCGCCGCCGGACAGGCTCTTGACCGGGCTGTCGAGCTGGCGCGTGTCGAACAGGAAGTCCTTCATGTAGCCGGCGACGTGCCGCGGCTGGCCGTTCACCATCACCTTGTCGCCGCCGAACGGGCAGAGCACGTGGCGGATCGTCTCCTCCGGGTCCAGCCCTTCGCGGCGCTGGTCGAAATAGGCGGTCTCCAGGTTGGTGCCCAGCTTCACCGTGCCGCTGTCCGGCTCCAGCTGCCCGGTCAGGATCTTCAGCAGCGTCGACTTGCCGGCGCCGTTCGGGCCGATCACGCCGACCCGGTCGCCGCGCAGGATGCGGGTGGAGAAGTCCTTCACCACCACCTTGCGCCCCTCGGAGCTGTCGAAGGCCTTGGCGACGTGCTCCGCCTCGATGACCATGCGGCCGCCGCGCTCGGCCTCGGCGATGGCGAGCTTGGCCTGCTGGCCGCCCTTGATGCGCTCGGCGCGGTCGGTGCGCAGCTGCATCAGCGCGCGCACGCGGCCCATGTTGCGGGTGCGGCGGGCCGAGATGCCCTCGCGCAGCCACTTCATCTCGCTCACGATCTTGCGGTCGAGCTTGTGGGCGGCGGCCTCGTCGGCCTCGAACACCTCGGCCTGCCACTCCTCGAACTGCGCGAAGCCCTTTTCCGAGATGCGGATGCCGCCGCGGTCGAGCCACAGCGTGCGCTTCGACAGGTGGGAGAGGAAGGCGCGGTCGTGGCTGATCAGCAGCAGCCCGCCGCGGAACGCCTGCAACTCCTCCTCCAGCCACTCGATGGTGGGCAGGTCGAGGTGGTTGGTCGGCTCGTCCAGCAGCATCACGTCCGGCTCGCCGACCAGCGTACGGCCCAGCGCCGCCCGGCGCGCCTCGCCGCCCGACAGCGTGGTGGGGTCGAGGTGTCCGGCCAGCTGCACGTGGTCGAGGACGGCGTCGACGCGGTGCGCCTCGTCCTGCTCCGGCGCCGGCAGGCCGGCGGCCACGTAGTCGTGCACGGTGGCGAAGCCGGCGAAGTCCGGCTCCTGCGGCAGGTAGGCGACGCGGGAGCCCGGCTGCACGAACACGGTGCCGGCGTCGGCGTGGACCATGCCGGCCAGCACCTTCATCAGCGTCGATTTGCCGGAACCGTTGCGGCCGACGAGGCACGCCTTGTCGCCGCGCCCGACGGCGAGGTCGATGCCTTCGAACAGCGGGCGCCCGCCGAAGGTGACGGACACGCCCTGGAGCGCGACGATGGGAGCGGGAGGGGCCATGATGAGCGGGTCACATAATATAGGAGGCGGAACGGGCGGGGAGGGATGTGTATACCCCTCCCGCCCGCGTCCGGCGACCCCCCAGAAACGCACCCCCAATATTACGGGGCGATCGTCAGCCGGTCGCCGGCTTCGTCCCGGTCTGCGCCGGGGGCACCTGCGTCTCGTTGATCTTGAAGCCGAAATAGGTGCCGCTGCTGATGCCCATCAGGATCAGCAGGTTGTCGTCCAGCTCGGGCATGCCCATGGTGCGCAGGGTCTTCACCAGGAACACCGCGCCCAGCACCGCCGTCCAGACCAGCATCTGCAGGCGGTGTACGCTCAGCCCGTTGGCGTCGGTCAGCACGTCGGTGAAGAAGTCGCGCGACGCGTTGTGGACGTCGTGCGCCAGCTCGTCGAGCTTCATCGCCTTGACGGGCTCGGGGTTGGCCGGCGCGGCGTCCCCCGCCGGCGCGCCCGGCGTCTCCGCCGGGGTCGGCGTCGCCGCGACGGCGGCGGCCGGGGCATCGGCCATCTTCTGGTAGTCGGCGGCGAGTTCGGCGCGCTTCGCGTTCTCGTCCTTCGCCTTGCGCTGGTCCTGGGTCACGGCGAGCAGCGAGGTGCCGCTGACGATGCCCAGCAGGACCAGGGTGTCGCTGCTGATGGTGTCGGTCCGGCCGGTGAAGATGACGATCACCAGGAAGCACATGGTGACGATGAACAGCCACCACAGGAACTGCGTGCGCGACAGGCTGTAGGACGGCCGGCAGTCGCCCGGGCAGGGGACGTTGCCGCCGACGTACTGCGGCGGCATCGGATCGCGCGCGATGTTGGTGCGGAAGACCAGCAGGAAGAAGGCGAGGGGGCCGAGCAGCAGCGTCGCCACCGCCGCCGCGCGCTGCCACGTCGCCGTGTTGCGCACCCAGAGGGGCTGCGCCGGGCCGATCGCGGCCTCCGGCGGGCCGACGTTCACCGACATGCTTTGTCCGCCGAACGCCTCGCCGATGTTGCTCACCGGCCTGTCGACCCGCTTCAGCACCTCGGCGGGCAGGCCCTCGTAGAGCAGCCGGACGGAGGCCCGGACGACCGTCGGGCTTTCGCAGTCCAGCCGCACCTCGCCGACGCTGCCGGCGGCCGGCTTGTCCTCCACGTACAGTTGCCAGGACTGGTTCCGCAGCGCCGTCAGCCAGTCGGTGCAGGTGCCCGCCGCCGCTGTGCCGGGCGCCGGGCCGAGGCGGAAGGTCACCATGTCCCGCGCCGCGATCACGCCGTCGGCCAAGTTGAGGACGGCCAGCGGCGGGGCGGTGGTCTGCGCCGTCGCCAGCCCGGCCGGCGCTGCGATCGTGATCAGGCAGAGAAGTGCGGGCAGCAGCCTGCGGAACATCGGCGGTCGTCCTCAGCGTAGGGAAATACCCCGATGAGGAGAACAGATCAATTTTGCGCAGACAAGCCGTCTATGCAGTCCCGCCCATGCAACGGTGCGATGTTACGCCGGCTGCCGTTCCTTCTGAATACGCGAATATGCGGCGTTGATTGCCGCCATCTTCTCGGTGGCGCGATCGACGAACTCCCCGGGCAGGCCCTGGGCGATCAGGCGGTCGGGGTGATGTTCCTGCACGAGGCGGCGGTAGGCGGCCTTGACCGCCGCGTCGTCGGCGTCGCGCGCCACGCCCAGCACCGCGTAAGGGTCGGCATCCGGCCGGCCGCACAGCGCGCAGTGCTCGGCCAGGATGCGCCGGATCTCGGGCTCGTCGAAGCCGAAGATCCCCGCCACGTCGCGCAGGTAGCCCAATTCCGCGTCGTGCACCTCGCCGTCGGCCTCGGCGATGCGCAACAGGCTTTCCAGCAACTCCTCCAGCACCGGGTCGCCCGGCTTGAACAGGCCGGCGATCTGCCGGGCGTAGACCTCGAAGCCCTGCGAATCACGGCGCGCCAAGTCGAAGACCCGGCCGACGTTCTTCAACTCGTCCGACGGCACCTCGAAGGTGCGCTTGAACGCTTCGACCTCGACGCGGCGGACCAGGCCGTCCACCTTGGCCAGCTTGGCCGCCAGCACGACGACGCCGATGGTGAAGACGATGGACTTGGTGCCGTCCTTCGGCTCGGTGTCCTCTGGCCCGCAGCGCGCGATGTGGTCGACCGCGTGCCCGGCCACCGCGCCCAGCAGCGCGCCCAGCGGCCCGCCGATGGCGAAGCCTGCGGCTCCGCCCAGGATCTTGCCCCAGATGCTCATGGTGTTGCTCCCTTGGTGTCGGAGCATAACGGCGCTCCGCCGCCGCGCCAACTGTGGCGCTTGCGTCACACGCAGGGCTGCATCCCACCCTTTCGATTGGAACTTCCGGCGCCCTCCCCATGTTGCACTGCAATATAAAACGAGAGCCGCGGCACCGACCGTGGCCGCATCGCAGGGACGGACGCTCCGGAACGTGTGTCATCGAGTTGGCTACGTGAGCAGGAGCCCATGCCAGTCTATCGCACGCTGCTTCCGCAGCAACGTCACCGCTATCCCGGCCATCTACTGCGCCTGGAGCGCAAGGACCGCTACGCCCGCTTCGCCGGCACCGTGTCGGACGCGGTGATCGAGCGGCACTGCGCCACCCTCGACTGGGGGCGGACGACGGTGGTCGGCGCCTTTCACCAGGGCGAACTGCGCGGCGCGGTCGAGCTGTGCACCGACCGCCTGATCTGGCCGCATGAGGCCGAGCTGGCGGTCAGTGTCGAGACGCCATTCCAGGGGCAGGGGGTGGGCACCGCGCTGGTCCGCCGCGCCCTCACCATCGCCCGCAATCGCGGCATCGCCAGGGTGCACATGCTGGCGCTGGGCGACAACCGGCGCATCCGGCGGCTTGCCCGGCGGTTCGGCGGCGCGCTGGAGCTGAACGGCGGCGAACTCGCCGTCGCCATCGGCCTGCCGCCGCCCAACCAGTTCTCGCTGGCGCTGGAGGCGTTCGAGGCCGGGGCCGGCGCGGTCGGCGCGGTCCTCGACCAATGGCAGGGGGGCGTGGTCGGGCAGGCCGCATGATCTGTGCCCTGCACATTATTACTTGCTGATGTGTCTATGACCGGGACATTTGCTTTCTGATTGTTGAACAATCATGTCCGAGCCGGTATCGTCATCTATACCCCAATAGAGGTGTGCGGACCGGCGCGATGACGGCATCTTCGGCGAGAGCCACGGCGGAACTGCTGGACGCGCTGTTCCGCCGCTACCATGTGGAAGCCTTCACCGGCGGCCTGAACCCGGCGCAATGGGCGGCCTTGCGCTTCTTCGCCCGCGACCTGACCGACAGCAAGACGGCGGTGTCGCTCGCCCGCTTTCAGGGCGTCAGCCGGGCTAGCGCCAACGACACGGTGCGCGCCCTGGTGCGCAAGGGCCTGCTGGCCCGCATGGTGTCGGCCGAGGACGGCCGCCGGCAGGAGGTCTCGGTCACCGAACAGGGGATGGTGGTGCTGGAGGGCGACCCTCTGGCGCTGCTGTGCAACCCCATCAACGGCTTGGCCGATGAGGTGCGGCGCGACTTTGCCGGCGTCGTCTCGCAGCTCCTGGCGGCCATGCCGGCGCCCTCGCGGGGCAACCGGTAGGGCGTCTTACTCCGCCGCCGCGGCCGGCCGCGCCGCGCCGAACACGGCGTCGAGCAGGCGGGGGGTGTCGAACGGCTTGAACAGCACCGCGTCGGCGCCCAGCGCCTCGGCGCTCGCCAGCGCCTCCAGGGCGGAGCGGCCGGGGCCGCCGCCGGACATGGCGACGATGCGCGACCGCACCCCGGCCTTCCGCAGCCGGCGAATCAGCGTCGCCCCGTCGCAGTCCGGCAGGATGATGTCGATCAGCAGCGCGTCGTAGCCGCGCCCGGCCATCGCCTCGGCGGTCGCCGCATCGGCGGCGAGGTCGACGGCGTCGGCGCGCGGCAGGAGCCGGTCGCGCAGAATGTCACGCAACCCGGCGTCGTCGTCGACGATGAGGACTCGCATGGTTCCGGTGTCCTCCCGCAAAGTGTTTCCGCAGAAAAAACGTTAACATGGCGCCCCGGGAGCCGCCATGCGACAGAATATCCGGAGACAAAGGTAAGGACTCGTCCGCAGCGCCCGGGTGCGCCGTTTCGACGCGATACCGAGGGTTGCGCGCGCTGGCGGGTTGACCTGGGCCCGGCAATCGCCACACTCCGTGCCGCACACCGGGAGGAGCGGGTATGGACACGGGAAGCGCGGGTCGTTGGCAGTTCTGGATCGACCGCGGCGGCACCTTCACCGACATCGTGGCGCGCCGTCCGGACGGCGCGGTGCTGACGCACAAGCTGCTGTCCGAGAATCCGGAGCGCTACCGCGACGCTGCCGTGCAGGGCATCCGCGACCTCCTGGGCCTCGCCCCGGACGAGCCGATCCCGGCCAAGCGGGTCGAGGCGGTGAAGATGGGCACCACCGTCGCCACCAACGCGCTGCTGGAGCGCAAGGGCGAGAAGACCCTGCTGCTGATCACCGAGGGCTTTGCCGACCAGCTGCGCATCGGCTACCAGGCGCGCCCGCACATCTTCGCCCGCCGCATCGTCCTGCCCGAGCTGCTGTACGACCGCGTCATCGAGGTGCCGGAGCGGCTGCGCGCCGACGGCCAGGTGATCCGCCCGGTCGAGCTGCGCCCGGTGCGCCTGGCGCTGGAGCAGGCTTACGCCGAGGGCTTCCGCGCCTGCGCGGTGGTGCTGATGCACGGCTACCGCTTCCCCGACCACGAGCGGCAGGTGGCGGCGCTCGCCCGCTCGCTGGGCTTCACCCAGGTGTCGGTGAGCCACGAGGTCAGCCCGCTGATGAAGATCGTCGGGCGCGGCGACACCACGGTGGTCGACGCCTACCTGTCGCCGATCCTGCACCGCTACGTGCAGCAGGTCGCGGGCGAGCTGAACGGCGTGCGGCTGATGTTCATGCAGTCGAACGGCGGCCTGACCGACGCGCGCTTCTTCCATGGCAAGGACGCCATCCTGTCCGGCCCGGCCGGCGGCGTGGTCGGCGCCGTGCGCACCGCGCGCATGGCCGGCTTCGACAAGGTCATCGGCTTCGACATGGGCGGCACCTCCACCGACGTGACGCACTACGCCGGGGAGTACGAGCGCGCCTTCGAGACGGTGGTGGCCGGCGTGCGCATGCGCGCGCCCATGATGCACATCCATACGGTGGCGGCGGGCGGCGGCTCGGTCTGCGTGTTCGACGGCACCCGCTTCCGCGTCGGGCCGGAGAGCGCCGGGGCCAACCCCGGCCCGGCCTGCTACCGCCGCGGCGGGCCGCTGACGGTGACCGACTGCAACGTCATGGTCGGCAAGCTGCACCCCGACTTCTTCCCGCGCGTCTTCGGACCCAACGCCGACCAGCCGCTCGACGCCGAGGTGGTGCGGGCGAAGTTCACGGCGCTCGCCGCCGAGGTCCGCGACAAGACCGGCCGCGACCTCTCGCCGGAGCAGGTGGCCGAGGGCTTCCTGACCATCGCCGTGGACAACATGGCGAACGCCATCAAGAAGATCTCGGTCCAGCGCGGCTACGACGTCACCAAGTACACCCTCAACGGCTTCGGCGGCGCGGCCGGGCAGCACGTCTGCCTGGTGGCCGACGCGCTGGGCATGACGCGGGTCTTCCTGCACCCGCACGCCGGCGTGCTGTCCGCCTACGGCATCGGGCTGGCCGACACCGTGGCGATCCGCGAGCGCGCGGTGGAGGCGCGCCTGGACGCCGCGCTGATCCCGGCGCTCTCCAAGGCGCTGGACGCGCTGGAGGCCGAGGGCCGGGCCGAGCTGGCCCGCCAGGGCGTCGAGGAGTCCCGCACCGCCATCCTCCGCAAGGCTCTGGTCAAGGTCGAGGGCTCCGACACCCCGCTGCCCGTCGCCTTCGGCCCGCTGGAGGCCATGCAGGCGGCGTTCGAGGCGGCGCACCGCCAGCGCTACGGCTTCATGATGGACGGCAAGCCGCTGGTGGTCGAGGCCGTCTCGGTCGAGGCGGCCGGCCGCACCGAGGCGGCGGACGACGCCGACCTCCCCCCGCCGCCCACCAGCGCGCTGCCGCGCCGGCTCGGCAACCTGACGGTCCACACCGGCGGCCGCTCGCGCGAAGCGCCGGTCTTCGACCGCGACGCGCTGATGCCGGGCAACCGCATCTTCGGCCCGGCGGTGATCCGCGAGACGATCGCCACCACGGTGATCGAGCCCGGCTGGATGGCCGAGGTGACGCGCAAGAACCACCTCGTCCTCACCCGGGTCGAGGCGCTGCCGGCCCGCACCGCCATCGGCACCGCGGCCGACCCGGTGATGCTGGAGGTCTTCAACAACCTCTTCATGTCCATCGCCGAGCAGATGGGCTTCACGCTGGAAAAGACCGCCTACTCGGTGAACATAAAGGAGCGGCTGGACTTCTCCTGCGCCTTGTTCGACGCCGGCGGCGGGCTGATCGCCAACGCGCCGCACATGCCGGTGCACCTGGGATCGATGGGCGAGAGCGTGCGCGCGGTCATCGAAGGCCGTAAGGGCGCCATGACGCCCGGCGACGTCTACATGCTGAACGACCCCTACCACGGCGGCACCCACCTGCCGGACATCACCGTCATCACGCCGGTGTTCGACCAGAAGGGTGAGGAGGTTCTGTTCTACGTCGCCAGCCGCGGCCACCACGCCGACATCGGCGGCGCCACCCCCGGTTCCATGCCGCCGGACAGCACGACCATCGACCAGGAGGGCGTGCTGATCGACAACTTCCTGCTGGTCGAGGGCGGGGCGTTCCGCGAGGCGGAGGCGGTCGAA
Source organism: Azospirillum sp. (assembly GCF_050789165.1). Lineage (NCBI taxonomy): Bacteria > Pseudomonadati > Pseudomonadota > Alphaproteobacteria > Rhodospirillales > Azospirillaceae > Azospirillum > Azospirillum sp. The sequence goes on along the minus strand of NZ_JBOZRT010000033.1, from coordinate 49,527 downwards.
CTCCTGACCTCCGGCCCGCACCCGGTGCGCAACGTCCAGCAGAACCTCGGCGACCTCAAGGCGCAGATCGCCGCCAACGAGAAGGGCGTGCAGGAGCTGCGCCGCGTCTGCGGCCAGTTCGGGCTGGAGACGGTGCGCGCCTACATGCGCCACGTCCAGGACAACGCCGAGGAACAGGTGCGCCGCGCCATCGGCGTGCTGACCGACGGACGCTTCGCCCTGGTGCTGGACAACGGCGCGGTGATCCGGGTGGCGATCGCCATCGACCACGCGACGCGCTCGGCCAGGGTGGACTTCACCGGCACCAGCGCGCAGCTGGCCAGCAACTTCAACGCCCCCAGCGCGGTGTGCCGGGCGGCGGTGCTCTACGTCTTCCGCACCCTGGTGGACGACGAGATCCCGATGAACGAGGGCTGCCTGAAGCCCATCGAGATCGTCATCCCCCAGGGGAGCATGCTGTCCCCCGGCCATCCCGCCGCGGTGGTGGCCGGCAACGTCGAGACCTCGCAGTGCATCACCGACGCGCTGTACGGTGCGCTGGGCGTCATGGCCTCGGCGCAGGGGACGATGAACAACTTCACCTTCGGCAACGCCCGGCACCAGTACTACGAGACGATCTGCGGCGGCTCCGGCGCCGGGCCGGGCTTCCACGGCACGTCGGCGGTGCACACGCACATGACCAACTCCCGCCTCACCGACCCGGAGGTGCTGGAGTGGCGCTTCCCGGTGCTGGTGGAGAGCTTCCGCATCCGCCCCGGCTCCGGCGGGGCCGGCCAGTGGCGGGGCGGCGACGGCGTGGTGCGCAAGGTGCGCTTCCTGGAGCCGATGACCGCCGCCATCCTCTCCAACCGCCGCCGCATCCCGCCCTTCGGCCTGAAGGGCGGCGAGCCGGCCAAGCCCGGCCGCACCTGGGTGCAGCGCACCGACCACCGGGTCGAGGAGCTCGGCCCCACCGACAAGGCGCTGATGGAGGCCGGCGACGTCTTCGTCATCGAGACGCCGGGCGGGGGAGGGTATGGGACGAAGGAGTGACGGCGTCAGCGGGGACGTTTGCGCTTCGGGCCCCCACCCTAACCCTCCCCCACTTCGCGGGGGAGGGGACTGGCTCCTTCCCCCGCGAAGTGGGGGAAGGTTGGGATGGGGGCCCAGTGCATGCACCTCCCCTCACCCATGCAGCGCCAGCCCCTTGACCACCTTGTCGACCGCCTTGCGGTCGCCGCGCACCGCCAGCCCGACGAGGTCCATGTCGGCCGGGTCCGCCTCGCGGAAGACGGCGCGGTTGGCGGCATCGTGGCCGGTGGCGAACATCGCCGCCACATAGGCCGCCACCGTCAGGTCGCGCTCCAGGGCGCCGCGGTGCGCCGCCTGCAGCCGGGCGCGGTCCCCGGCGAAGATCAGCACCGGCTGACCGAGCATCCGGGCGTAGCGCCGGCCGGCGGCGTCCTCGTAGGACTCGCCGATGGCGTCGGGGGCGGAGACGGCGATGCCGCTCGCCAGGAAGGCGGTCACGTTCAGCTTCTGCCAGACGGCCAGATCCTCGCGCACGATCAGCGCGATCTTGGTGGTGAACATCGTTGCTCGCAGCCCTGCCGTTGAGGAACGCCGGCATCATGGCGCGGCGGCGGCGCCCCGGTCTGGAACGTTCGTGCACAGACGGCGGTAGGCGGCCGGGGTGAGGCCGTAGGCGCGGCGGAACCAGCGCCCCAGGTGGCTCTGGTCGGCGAAGCCCACGGTGGCGGCCACGGACGCCGGCGCGTTGCCGCTCGACAGCAGGCGCCGCGCCGCGGTCAGGCGCAGCTGCACCAGATAGGCGTGCGGCGGCAGCCCGTAGGCGGCGCGGAAGGCGCGGGCGAGCTGGAAACGGTCGGGCGCCCCGCACGCCTCGGCCAGCGCGTCCAGCCCCGGGTCCTCGGCCATCAGCGCGTGCAGCATCTCGCGCGCCCGGCGCGCCGCCCTGGGCGCCCGGCGCGCCCCGGCCCCGGTCGGTCGGCCGTCGGCCAGCTGCGGCTCCAGCGCTGCGACCATGGCGTCCAGCGCGGCGTCGCGGGCGAGGCGCGGCATCTCCGGCGCGCGCAGCACCGCGAAGGCGCGCCCGATCGCTTCGGCCAGCCGGGCGTCGTCGGCCAGTGTCGCCGGGAAGCCGACCTCGCCGGTGCCGCGGTCGCCGGCGGCGACCAGCCGGCGCGTCTCCGCCAGCCAGCCGGTCGGCAGGTAGAGCATCACGTAGGTGAAGCCCTCGGCCGCCGGCGCGTGGCCGTCGTGCACCTCGCCCGGCTCGATCAGGATGACGCGTCCCGGCGTGCTGCGGTGCAGGCGGCGCCGGCAGGAGAATTCCTGCAGGCCCTGCTCGGTGACGCCGACCAGCGCCTCTTCGTGATAGTGCGGGTCGTAGGCGTGGCCCGAGAAATGGGCGCGGATCGTCTCCACGCCGGTCGCGGCGTCGCGGGTCACATCGACCCAGTTGCGCGGGGTGGAGGCCGTGTCCATGCCCAGCAACATAGACGCGCGCCGCGGCGCCGGGGAGTCGGCCATGTTTCCGAGGCCTCCCGCCGCGCCTCGGCGCCGTGGCGCGGCGGACCGACCTCAGAGCTCGGGAGCCGGAGTCCGCGTCACCCCCAGAGCACCGTTGGCGTCGAAGGCGAATCCGAGGTGCACCGGCTGCGTGCGCCGATGCTGTGCCAGGGCCAGGTCGCCCAGCACCGTGATGGCGTATCCCAGCGCGCCCACATGGGCGAACAGCTCCTCCTGCGCGGCGCGCAGGCCCGGCAGCTTGTTCATGTCCCAGATCTCGAACAGGATCGGCGGATAGCCGCAGTCCCGCAGGGTCCGGTCGGCGCCGCGCAGCACGCTCAGCTCCACCCCTTCGACGTCCAGCTTGATCAGCCGCACGTCGGTGAGATCAAGGGAATCCAGGGTGATCAGTTCGGCCAGCTGGGTTTCCGCCTGGGGGGCGTCGGTCGGCGCGCCGATGCCGGCTTGCCGGCGCACCGCGCGCACGGCGGGATCGATGCTGAGCGCGCCGATGTTGCCGTCGGTGGTGTAGTCCGGCTTCGGGATGCGAATGTGCCCCTCGCGGTCGGAGAGGCCGAAATTGAACGGGTAGACGGTGTCGACCCCGTTCAGGACCACGTTGCCGCAGAGCTGGTAGTAGACGATCCGCTGGACCTCGAAGCTCAACACCTGATAGCGCCCGCCCGCCAGCTTGGCGATGGGAATGGAGAACGCGCCGAGGTTCGCCCCGCCATCGATGATGGTGCCGCCGCGCCCATCCATGTCCAGCAGCATCTCGGCGGTGGCGACGGTCACCGGATCCCAGTTGCCGTAGGCGCGGAGCACGGCCGAGATCAGGTCGTCGCCGGCGAACAGCAGGTATCGGCCGATCTCCGTTTCGACGACGTCGACGTGCGGCAGCATTGGAAAGTCCATGGATTGCAAAGTGTTACACCGAATGCTAGCACGGTGCCGAAACCGGCGCATGCGGAAATCCCCGGCGCCGCTTGTCAGCGTCCTCCGCCGGGCTTAGCTTGCTGGAGCCGTCAGGCCGCCAAGCAATGCCGAAGAAGAGTGGAGGGAAGTCCCATGGCCGTCGTCACCGCCCCGCGCGTCGCCCTGAACGAGGGAGCGCTGGCCGAGTTGCGCACGCTGCTGGGCGACCGGCTGAGCACCTCCGGCCCGGTCCGCGAGCACCACGGCAAGGACGAATCCTACCACCCGGTCATGCCGCCCGACGCGGTGGCCTTCGCCAACTCGACCGAGGAGGTCAGCGCCATCGTCAAGGTGTGCGCCAGGCACCGCCTGCCGATCATCCCCTTCGGCACCGGCACCTCGCTGGAGGGCGGCGTGGCGGCGCTGAAGGGCGGCGTCACCATCGACGTGTCGAACATGAAGGAGATCCTGCGCGTCTCCCCCGAGGACCTGGACGTCACCGTCCAGGCCGGCGTGACCCGCAAGCAGCTGAACGAGCACCTGCGCGACACCGGCCTGTTCTTCCCCATCGACCCCGGCGCCGACGCCTCGCTGGGCGGCATGGCGGCGACGCGGGCGAGCGGCACCAACGCCGTGCGCTACGGCACCATGCGCGAGAACGTGCTGGGCCTCACCGTGGTGCTGGCCGACGGGCGGATCATTAGGACCGGCGGGCGGGCCCGCAAGTCGGCCGCCGGTTACGACCTGACGCGGCTGTTCGTCGGCTCTGAGGGCACGCTCGGCATCATCACCGAGGTGACGCTGCGCCTCTACGGCATCCCCGAGGCGATCTCCGCCGCGGTCTGCCCGTTCGAGAGCGTGCGCGGCGCCGTGGACACGGTGATCGCCACCATCCAGTCCGGCATCCCGGTGGCCCGCGTCGAGTTCCTCGACGAGCTGCAGATGGAGGCGATCAACCGCTATTCGAAGTTCGACATGGCGGTGAAGCCGACGCTGTTCTTTGAGTTCCACGGCACCACCCGCGGCGTCGAGGAGCAGGCGGAGATGGTGGGCGCCATCGCCAGGGAGAACGGCGGCCTCGACTTCGAATGGGCGACGCGGCCGGAGGACCGCTCCCGGCTGTGGCAGGCGCGGCACGACGCCTACTACGCGGCGCTGGGCCTGCGGCCGGGAGCCAAGGGGTGGCCGACCGACGTGTGCGTGCCGATCTCGCGCCTCGCCGACGCCATCCTGGAGACCAAGGAGGATCTCGCGGCCTCCTTCCTGGTGTCGCCGGTCGTCGGCCATGTCGGCGACGGCAACTTCCACCTCGTCTTCCTGGTCGATCCCGACAAGCCCGAGGACATGGCCGAGGCCACCCGCCTCAACGACCGCCTCGTCGAGCGGGCGCTGCGCATGGGCGGCACCTGCACCGGCGAGCACGGCGTCGGCTACGGCAAGATGGGCTTCCTGGCGCAGGAGGCGGGCGAGGCCTACGGCGTCATGGGCGACGTCAAGACGGCGCTCGACCCGCTGAACATCATGAACCCGGGCAAGGTGGTGCGCGTCGGGTAGGACCGGATGGGGCGGCCGGGTGTGCCACTCCGCCCCTTGTTCCGGGCGTGGGTTGTGTTAAAGCTTTGAGGGAAGGCCAGCCGCGCTGCGGTGCGGCATACCAGGCCCAGCGCCGCCAGAAACTTAGGGGAAGGATAAGCCGCATGCCTACCAAGGGCTTCCAGGACGCTCCGGACGACCGCAGCGAGCTGACCGCCGAGCAGGAGAGCGCCGTCCGCATCGTCGCCAACAGCCTGCACCGCCTGAACGAGGCGGTCGTCAAGTGCGTCGAGGCCGGCATCACGGTCGAGTTGATGCGCACCGCCCGCTACCACAACGAGACGGGCAACTGGGGCGACCAGCTCACCCCGGTGATCCGCACCAAGTAAGTTTTCGGCGCCCGAGCCGACCCGACGGCCCGCCGGCTGCACCCCGGCGGGCCGTTCGTGTGTCTACTCGGACCCGGCCGCCAGCGACGGCTTGATCAGCCCGAAGAACACGGCGCCTTCTCCCTCGTAGCGCCAGCCCAGGTGCGCGCCGCAGCCCCGGCACACGGCGAAGCGCCACGCGAAGCCGCGGAACCACGTGAACTCCGTCGTGGCCGGCCCGACGCCGACGGCGCCCGGAGCCTCCTTGAAGCACAGCACGCGGAAGACCCGGCCGGACGGGTTGAAGAACGCCCGCTCGTGCGCGCCGTCCACCGCCATCTCCCAACGCCCGCGGGTCACCTCGTGCGCACAGGCGGCGCAGCGGTAGACGCGCTCGGCGTCCCTGGCGGCGCTGTCGGCCGCGCTGTCGGGAAGATCCTTGGGCATGGCCTCATCCTAGCGCTCAGGCGCCGCGCCGCGCCAGCGCCGCCACGCCCCAGGCCAGCCCGGCCGCCAGCATCAGCCCGCCGGTCGCCGCCAGGCCGCGCACGGTGGCCTCGCGCAGCACCGGGGCGCGCGGGCTGGCCTCGGCGTCGAAGGCCCCGTGCGTGGCGTGCGGGGCGTGCACGGGCTCATACAGGTTGTCGCGGTAGCCCGCCGGCAACGGGTCGGGGCGGAGCTGCTGTTCGTAGGCCATGCGGGCGACGACACGGTCCATCAGGCCGGGCGCCACCATCTGGCCGAGGATCGTCTGCACCGTCGATCCGCCGACCCACAGCTCGCGCGGGGCGTGCGCGGCGGCGTGCAGGATGGCCTCGGCGGCACGCTCCGGCTGCATGATCGGGCCGACCGGCTTCGGCCGGCGGGCGAAGCGCACCCGCGCCCAGTCGAACTGCGGGGTGTTCATCGCCGGCAGGTGCACGGCGGTGAGGCGGACGTTGCTGCCGTCGTGGATCAGCTCGGCCCGCAGCGAATCGGTGAAGCCGACGATGGCGTGCTTGGCGCCGCAGTAGGCGGCCTGCAAGGGGATGCCGCGGAACGCCAGCGCCGAGCCGACCTGCACGATGGTGCCGCGGTCGCGCGGCAGCATGCGGCGCAGCGCCGCCATGGTGCCGTGCACGCAGCCGAAGTAGCAGACCTGCGTCACCCGGTGCAGCTCGTGCGGCTCCAGCGCGCGGACCGGCGAGAAGACGGTGGTCATGGCGTTGTTGACCCAGACGTCGACGGGGCCGAGCGTCTCCTCCACCGCGGCGGCGGCGGCGTCCACCGCCTCGAACTCGGAGACATCGACGGGCAGCGCGACGGCCTCGCCGCCCAACCGCTCGACCTCGCGCTCGGTGGCGTGCAGCGCCGCGCCGTCGCGGGCCAGCAGGCCGATGCGCGCGCCCTGGCGGGCGAAGGCGTGCGCGGTGGCGCGGCCGACGCCGGCCGAGGCGCCGGTGATGACGACGACGGGGGAGGGCGTGGGCATCGGGCGGTCTCCGGCTGCTGGGGCTCGATACCGTCAACGGCGCAGGCGCGTTTCGGTGCCCTCGCCGGGTCAATCCCCGGAGCGCTGCGCCTCGTGCCCGCCCGGCGCCTGGGCGCGCTTGCGGGCGGGGCCGGCGGCGCGGGCGAGGTTGTGGGCGGAGTTGACCAGCGCCACGTGCGAGAAGGCCTGCGGCACGTTGCCGAGCTGGCGGCGCGCCACCGGGTCGTACTCCTCGGCCAGCAGGCCGACGTCGTTGCGCAGCTCCAGCAGGCGTTCGAACAGCTCGCGCGCCTCCTCGTGGCGGCCCAGCATCACCTTGGCATCGACCAGCCAGAAGGCGCAGGCCACGAAGCAGCCCTCGCCGGGCGGCAGACCGTCCAGCTCCGGCTCGGTCGGGTAGCGCCGCAGCAGCCCGCCATCCATCGACAGCTCGCGCTCGACCGCTTCGACGGTGCCCACGACGCGCGGATCCTCGGGCGGCAGGAAGCCCACCTGCGGGATCAGCAGCAGCGCCGCGTCGGTGTGCTTGGCGCCGTAGTACTGGACGAAGCTGTTGCGCTTGGCGTCGAAGCCCTTCTCGCAGACCTCGGCGTGGATGCGCCGGGCCAGCTCGCGCCAGCGCTCCACCGGGCCGTCCACGCCGCACTGCTCCACCGCCTGCACCGCCCGGTCGAAGGCGACCCAGGCCATGACCTTGGAGTGGGTGAAGTGGCGTGGCGGGCCGCGCATCTCCCACAGGCCGTGGTCGGCGGTGTGCCAGATGGTCTCCAGGTGCTTGACCAGCGCGCGCTGGACGCGCCAGCCGTCGTCGTCGCGGGTGATGCCGCTGCGCCGGGCGATGTGCAGGCTGTCCAGCACCTCGCCGAAGACGTCGAGCTGGCACTGCCCGTGCGCGCCGTTGCCGATGCGCACCGGCCGGCTGCCCTCGAACCCGGCCAGCCAGGGCACCTCCCACTCGTCCAGCCGCCGCTCGCCGGCCAGCCCGTACATGATCTGCAGCTGCGCGGGCATGCCGGCGACCGCGCGCACCAGCCAGTGCCGCCACGCCTCCGCCTCCTCGCGGTAGCCGGCGCTGAGCAGGGCGTAGAGCGTGAACGCCGAATCGCGCAGCCAGCAGAAGCGGTAGTCCCAGTTCCGCTCGCCGCCGATCTTCTCCGGCAGCGAGGTGGTGGCCGCCGCGGCGATGCCGCCGGTCGGGCCGTAGGTCAGCCCTTTCAGCGTGATCAGCGAGCGCTCCACCGCCTCCCGCCATGGCCCGTCGTACTGGCACTGGCCGCTCCAGGCCCGCCACCACGCCTCGGTCTCCGCCAGCAGGGCGTCGGCATCCTCGGTGGGCGCAGCGGGCAGGTGCGAGCGGTGCCAGATCAGCGTGAACGGCGTCCGCTCGCCGGCGGCGACGGTGAAGGCGGCGCGGGTGTGGAAGGCCTCGCCGTGCAGCGGCACCGGCGTGCGCAACGCGACGGCCTCCGGGCCGGCGATGGCGCTCAGCCCGTCGTCGGTGCGGCGCACCCAGGGCACGATGGCGCCGTAGCCGAAGCGCAGCACCAGATCCATGGAGAGGTCGACCCGGCCTCGCCGCCCTTCGACGATTCGCACGAGGTCGGCGCGGTCCTCGTCGCGGTCGGGCTGCGGCGGCATGAAGTCGAGGAGGGCGACGGTGCCCCCGGCGGTTTCGAACTCGGTCTCGAGCACCAGCGTGCCGGGGAGGTAGTGGCGGCGGACGGCCTTGATCTCGCCCTCCGGCGCGATGCGCCAGTGGCCGTTGTCGGCGTCGCCCAGCAACGCGGCGAAGCAGGCGTCCGAATCGAATCGCGGCAGGCACAGCCAGTCCACCGAGCCGTCGCGCCCGATCAGCGCCGCGGTGTGCGTGTTGCCGATGAGCGCATAGTCCTCGATGCGGCGTTCCATGCCCGAGCCAACGGCGGCACGGGCGCAAGAGTTCCGCAAAAGCGAAAAGGGCCGACGCATCGCTGCGTCGGCCCCTTCGTATGGTCGGAGAGAGAGGATTCGAACCTCCGGCCCCTGCCTCCCGAAAGCAGTGCTCTACCAGGCTGAGCTACTCTCCGTCTGACCGGCGTCGCCGCCGGTGGAGCGGGTATATAACGGCTCCGATCCCGCCCTGCAAGCTCAATAATCGCGGTCGATGACGAAATCGATCACGTCGAGCAGGGCGCGCTTCACGGCGCTGTCCGGGAACAGGCCCAGCGCGTCGCGCGCGATGGCGCCGTAGTGGCGCGCGCGCTCCACGGTGTCCTTCAGCGCGCTGTGCTTGACCATCAGCTGCTGCGCGCGCTCCAGGTCGCCGTCCTGCTGGTCCAGCTCCTCCATGGTGCGGCGCCAGAAGGCGCGCTCCTCGTCGTTGCCGCGGCGGAAGGCGAGCACGATGGGCAGGGTGATCTTGCCCTCGCGGAAGTCGTCGCCGACCGTCTTGCCCAGCTTCGCCTGCTTGGCCGAGTAGTCGAGCACGTCGTCCACCAGCTGGAAGGCGATGCCCAGGTTCATGCCGTAGTCGTAGAGCGCCATCTCCTCCGCCTGCGGGCGGGACGCCACCACGGCGCCGACGCGGCAGGCGGCGGCGAACAGCTCCGCCGTCTTGGCCTTGATGACCTCGAGGTAGGCCTGCTCGCTGGTCTCGGTGTCGTTGGAGGTTTGCAGCTGCAGGACCTCGCCCTCGGCGATGACGGCCGAGGCCTTGGACAGGATGCGCAGCACGTCCAGCGAACCGACCCCGACCATCAGCTCGAAGGCGCGGGAGAACAGGAAGTCGCCGACCAGCACGCTGGCCTTGTTGCCGAACACCGCGTTGGCCGAGGCGAGACCGCGGCGCAGGTCGCTCTCGTCCACCACGTCGTCGTGCAGCAGCGTGGCGGTGTGGATGAACTCCACCACGGCGGCCAGCATCTTGTGGTTGTCGCCCCGGTAGCCGCATATCTGCGCGGCGGCCAGCGTCAGCACCGGGCGCAGGCGCTTGCCGCCGGCGGCGATGATGTAGCCCGCCAGCTGCGGGATCATCTCCACCGACGAATGCATGTTCGCCAGGATCAGCTCGTTCACCGAGTCCAGGTCCTGGGACACCAGGCTGGTCAGCTCATCGAGCGGGGTGGACTTGCGCCGTTTCGGATCGAGGTTCGTGACGACCGCCAAGGCCGGCTCCAATCGTGATTGACGTGGCGATTCCCGGCAGCGAGCATAACGGCATACCCTGTTCGGTCAAGTCCGCTTGCCCACAGCACCCGGAGCGCCATGCAGAACCGCCTGCGTACCACCGAGTTCCAGCCTTTGTCACTCGTCCAAGGGACGGAAGGGGGGCGCCGTGACGGACGGTGAAGACAGCCTGCTCGGCGGGCGCGTGCGCATCGCGCAGCCGCCCGAGGGCTACCGCGCCGCCATCGACCCCGTGCTGCTTGCCGCCGCCACCGCGGCCGAGCTGGGGAACCGCGTGCTCGACGTCGGCGCCGGGACCGGGGCGGCCTCGCTCTGCCTCGCCGTGCGGGCGCCGGCCTGCCGCATCGTCGGGCTGGAGAAGCACCCGGAGGTCGCGGCCTACGCCAGCCACAACATCGAGCGGAACGGGCTGCAGGCCCGCGCCTGGGTGGTGGTCGGCGACCTGCTGAACCCGCCGCTGATGGTGGCGCCCGGTTCCTTCGACCGGGTGATGATGAACCCGCCCTACCTGAAGGCCGACGCCGCCACGCTGCCGCCCGACCCCTGGAAGGCCGCCGCCAACGTGGAGGGGGAGGCGACGCTGGCGCACTGGATCGCCTTCGCCGCCACCATGGTGAAGATGCGCGGCTGGCTGACGCTGGTGCACCGCGCCGACCGGGTGGACGAGATCCTGGCGCTGCTGCACGGCCGCTTCGGCTCGACCACGCTGTTCCCGCTGTGGCCGAAGGCCGGGGAGGCGGCGAAACGCGTGCTGGTGAGCGCGCAGCGCGGCAGCAAGGCGCCGACCACGCTGGCCGCCGGGCTGGTGCTGCACGAGGCGGACGGCCGCTTCACCGCGGCGGCGGAGGCGGTGCTGCGCGACGGCGCGGCGCTGAGCCTTTGATGGACACGCTGGCATACCCATCTCTTGCGGCGATGATCCGATCCTTCCTCTCCAAACTCCCCTTCGGCCCGTGGCGCGAGCGCGGGCCGGTGGTGTCCGCCGTGCGCCTGTCCGGCGCCATCGGGGCGGCCGGTCCGCTGCGCCCCGGCCTGTCCCTGGAAGCCCTGGCGCCGTTGCTGGAGCGCGCCTTCGCCCGCAAGGGGCAGGCGGCGGTGGCGCTGCTGGTCAACTCGCCCGGCGGCTCGCCGGTGCAGTCGGCGCTGATCGCCAAGCGAATCCGCGACCTCGCCGAGGAGAAGAAGGTGCCGGTGCTGGCCTTCTGCGAGGACGTGGCGGCGTCCGGCGGCTATTGGCTGGCCTGCGCGGCCGACGAGATCTTCGCCGACGAAAGCTCGATCGTCGGCTCGATCGGCGTGGTGTCGGCCGGCTTCGGCTTGCATGACTTCATCGAGCGGCACGGAATCGAGCGGCGCGTCTACACGTCCGGCGACAAGAAGGTGCTGCTCGACCCCTTCGCGCCGGAGCGCGAGGACGGCGTGGCCCACCTCAAGGCCATCCAGGCCGAGGTGCACGAGAGCTTCAAGGCGATGGTCCGCGCACGGCGCGGAACCCGGCTGACCGGGCCGGACGAGGAGCTGTTCACCGGCGCCTTCTGGACCGGCCGGCGGGCGCTGGAGTACGGACTGATCGACGGCATCGGCGACGCGCGCGGCGTCCTGCGGGCGCGCTTCGGCGAGAAGGTGCGGTTCCACGTGATGCACGAGCACCGGCCGTGGTGGCGCCGCCTTCCGATGCGCAGCCAGTCCCGTCCCTGGGCGGCCGAACTGGCGGACGCGGCGCTGGGCGCCGTGGAGGAACGCGCGCTGTGGGCGCGCTACGGACTGTAGGAGAGCAGGGGATGAGCAACCCCCAGGTGTTGAGCCGCCGCGTCATCCACAAGGACCACGTGATCTTTCGCGAGGGCGAGCCCGGCAACGTCATGTTCCTGGTGCAGAGCGGCCGGGTGCAGATCTGGCGCGGTCAGCCCGACGACCGGGTGGAACTCGGAATCGTGCCGCAGGGCGGCGTCTTCGGCGAGATGGCGATCTTCGACGGCAAGCCGCGCATGGCCAGCGCCTCGGCGCTGGAGGACACGGTGCTGGTGCAGATCCAGGGCGACCACGTGCGCGAGGCGCTGCGCAAGGCCGACCCGATCCTGACCAAGCTGATCAAGGTGATCCTGGACTCCGCCCGCGGCCTCGGCGCGCAGCTTGAGGCCGCGCATAAAGGGCAGGGGAATGCCGGTGATAAAGAGGCCGAGGAAAGCCTCTCCGACGCTCCCCCCTCCTAACCTCCCCCCACTGCGCGGGGGGAGGAATCAGCGCCCTCCCCAGCGCAGTGGGGGCGTGGAGCCGGTGCCGAAGGCAACGAGCGCCAAAGGCGATCGTAGGTGGAGCGCGGTCGCCCGACTTGCGGGCGACCGGTGGTTGGGGTGGGGGCCCGATGCGGAGACCTACCCCTCGATCCGCGAGAAGTCCGCCACTGCGTTCAGCGTCGCGCGGATCTGGCTGAGCAGACGCAGGCGGTTGGCGCGCAGGTCGGCCTGTTCGGCGTTCACCGTCACCTTGTCGAAGAAGGCGTCCACCGGGCCGCGCAGGCGGGCCAGCACGCCCATGGTGCCGGTGAAGTCCTCCTTGTCCAGCAGCGGCTTGGCCGTCGCCGCGGCGTCCGTGAGGGCGCCGTAGAGGTCCTTCTCCTCGGTGAGCGTCAGCAGCGCGGCGTCGACCGGCTGGTCGTAGGCCTTGCCGTCCTTCTTCTCTTCGATGCGCACGATGTTGGAGGCGCGCTTGTAGGCGGTGAGCAGGTTGGCGCCGTCCTCGGAGCCGACGAACTCCTGCAACGCCTTCACGCGGGCCAGCAGGCGGACGAGATCGTCCTCGCCGCCGAGCGAGAACACCGCGTCCACCAGGTCGTGCCGCACGCCCTGGTCGCGCAGCACCACCTTCAGGCGGTCGGCGAAGAAGGCCAGCAGGTCGCCCGCCACCGCGTCCGACGCGGCGAAGCCGCCGACCCGGTACAGGCCGTGCGCCGCCTGGAACACCTGGGTCAGGTTCAGGCGCAGCCCGTTCTCCAGCACCAGCCGGATGATGCCCAGCGCGGCGCGGCGCAGGGCGTAGGGGTCCTTCGACCCCGTGGGCTTCTCGTCGATGGCGAAGAAGCCGACCAGCGTGTCCAGCTTGTCGGCCAGCGCCACCGCTACCGACACCGGGGCCTTCGGGCAGGAATCGTTGGGGCCGAGCGGCTTGTAGTGCTCGGCGATGGCTTCGGCCACCGCGGCGCTCTCGCCCTCGCCAAGCGCATAGTAGCGGCCCATGATGCCCTGGACCTCGGGGAACTCGCCGACCACCTCGGTGACCAGATCGGCCTTGGCGAGGAAGGCGGCGCGCGTGGCGGCGTCGGCGTCCGCGCCGGTCGCGCGGGCGATCTCGGCCGCCAGAACCTGCACCCGGTTCACCTTCTCGGACACCGTGCCGAGCTTGGCGTGGAAGGTGATGTTGGCGAGCTTGGGGACGCGCTCCTCGAGCTTCGTCTTGCGGTCCTGGTCCCAGAAGAACTTGGCGTCGGACAGGCGGGCGCGCAGCACGCGCTCGTTGCCGGCGACCACCGCCTTGCCGCCGTCGGCCGTCGCCATGTTGGCGGCGACGATGAAGCGCGGCGCCATCCGGCCACCCTTGTCCAGCACGGCGAAGTACTTCTGGTGCGTGCGCATGGAGGTGATCAGTACCTCGGCCGGTACGTCCATGAACGCCTCGTCGATGCTGCCCATCAGCATCACCGGCCATTCCACGAGGCCGGCGACCTCCTCCAGCAGCCCGTCGTCGGGCGACAGGGTCAGGCCCTGCGCGGCGGCCAGCGCCTCGGCGTCGGCCTTGACCTTCGCCTTGCGCTCCTCCCGGTCGAGGATGACGTGCGCGGCGCGCAGCTTCTCCCGGTAGTCGGCGAAGCCCTCGACGGCGAACGGCTCGGGCGACAGGAAGCGGTGGCCGCGGGTGGTGTTGCCGAAGGCCAGCGAGCCCTGGCGCTCACCCAGGTTGAACGACCCGGCCAGCGTCTGTCCGCCGAACACGGCGAGGATCGAGTGCAGTGGGCGCACCCAGCGCACGTCGCCGCTCGACCAGCGCATGGACTTCGGCCAGGGCAGCTCGGCCATCACCGCGGGGATGATCTCGGCGAGCACCTCCGCCGTGTCGCGGCCCTTCTTCTCGGCGACGGCGAAGTAGAACACGCCCTTGCCGGTGTCGCGCTGCTCGCACTGGTCGAGGCTGGTCAGGCCGGCGGACTTCAGGAAACCCTGCACCGCCTGCTCGGGCGAGCCGACGCGCGGGCCCTTCTTCTCTTCCTTGACGTCGGCGGTGCGCTCCGGCAGCCCGTCCACCACCAGCGCCAGACGGCGCGGCGTCGAGTGCGCCTCGGCCTTCGCGAAGCTCAGGCCCGACGCGGCCAGCTTCTCGGTGACGAGGCGCTTGAGGTCGTCGGCCGCGCGCGCCTGCATGCGGGCGGGGATTTCCTCGGAAAAGAACTCGATCAGCAATTCGGGCATTTTGTCGTTGGGCATTTATTGGGCCCCCCCGGCGATCCACGCCTCGCAGCAGGCTTTCGCCAGCGCGCGCACGCGGCCGATGTAGGCGGCGCGCTCGACGACGGAGATCACGCCGCGCGCGTCCAGCAGGTTGAACAGGTGCGACGCCTTGATGCACTGGTCGTAGGCGGGCAGCGCCACGCCCTTGGCGACCAGCGCCTGGCACTCGGCCTCGGCGTCCTTGAAGTGCTGGAGCAGCATGCCGGTGTTGGCGTGCTCGAAATTGTGCGCGGAGTACTCGATCTCGGCGCGCTTGAAGACGTCGCCGTACTTCACGCCCTCGCCGTTGAAGTCGAGGTCGTAGACGTTCTCCACGCCCTGCACGTACATGGCGAGACGCTCCAGGCCGTAGGTTAGCTCCACCGCCACGGGATCGCACTCGATGCCGCCGACCTGCTGGAAGTACGTGTACTGCGTGACCTCCATGCCGTCGCACCACACCTCCCAGCCCAGGCCCCAGGCGCCCAGGGTCGGGCTCTCCCAGTCGTCCTCGACGAAGCGGATGTCGTGCAGCTTGGGATCGATGCCCAGCACCTCCAGGCTCTTCAGGTACAGCTCCTGCGCGTTGGCGGGCGAGGGCTTGAGGATCACCTGGTACTGGTAATAGTGCTGCAGGCGGTTCGGGTTCTCGCCGTAGCGGCCGTCCTTGGGGCGGCGGGAGGGCTGCACGTAGGCCGCCTTCCACGGCTGCGGGCCCAGCGCCCGCAGCGTCGTCGCCGGATGGAAGGTGCCGGCCCCGACTTCCATGTCGTAGGGCTGGAGGATCACGCAGCCCTGTTCGGACCAGAACTGGTGCAGCTTCAGGATGAGGGCCTGGAACGACAGGCTCTTTGAGGACGCCATGGGCGGTCACTTGCAGGTCGGTTGAAAGCGCCGGGCACGATACGCGGGGGACTCCGGCAAATCAAGCCGCGACCGGGCTTAATCCTCAGCGCCCATACGGGCATCCGGCCCGTCCGCACGAGGTGGCGGAGCGCGGTGCCACCCAGGCCCCGCACTCAGGGCACTTCTCCATGTCCTCGGCGTCCATGGCGGTGGGGCCGGCGGACGCGGCGGGCGAGTCGCGGCGCGGTTGCGGCTGCGGGGCGGCCTGGCGGCGCAGCTGGTCGCGGCGCACGGCGTCCACGCGCTGGAACCAGCGCCAGCCGTACCACACGGCGCCGATCACCAGCGCGAGGAGGAGGAGTTTCGAGAACGACAGCATGGCCGCAGGATGCGGGGCCGGCGGCGGAGGGTCAAGCGGGGATCCTTACTCTATGCGGTTCATGAGCGGCGCGCGCACCGCCCATACGGTGCAGCCCACCGGTTGGCCTTGTGTTCCGCATCCACGGCAGACTAGAAGGGAGCGTAAGCGGTGCTACCACTCCGCCTTCAAAGCATGTGTCGGCGGACAGACGACCAACAGGGGACGGAACCAGTCATGGCGAGCCAAGGCGTGAATCAGTGGGTCTACAGCTTCGGTGCGGGCAAGACCGAAGGCCGGGCGGACATGAAGAACCTGCTCGGAGGCAAGGGCGCCAATCTGGCGGAGATGGCCAACCTCGGCCTGCCGGTGCCGCCGGGCTTCACCATCACCACTGAACTCTGCACCTATTTCTATGCCAACGGCCGCACCTATCCGGCCGAGCTGAAGGATCAGGTCGCCGCCGCGCTGGCCGCGGTCGAGCAGGCCATGGGCGCCAAGTTCGGCGACGCCGCCAACCCGCTGCTGGTCTCCGTGCGCTCGGGCGCGCGGGCCTCGATGCCGGGCATGATGGACACGGTCCTCAACCTCGGCCTCAACGACGTCACGGTGCAGGGGCTGGTCAAGCGCTCGGGCGACGCGCGCTTCGCCTTCGACAGCTACCGCCGCTTCATCCAGATGTACGGCAACGTGGTGCTGGACGTTGACCACCACCACTTCGAGGACATCCTCGACAGCCACAAGCGCGACCGCAACAAGGCCTTCGACACCGACCTGACCGCCGACGACTGGGAGGCGGTGATCGCCGACTACAAGGCGATGGTCGAGCGCGAGCTGGGCAAGCCGTTCCCGCAGGACCCGCAGGAGCAGCTGTGGGGCGCCATCGGCGCGGTGTTCGGCTCGTGGATGAACGCCCGCGCCATCACCTACCGCAAGCTGCACGACATCCCGGCCGACTGGGGCACCGCGGTGAACGTGCAGTCCATGGTGTTCGGCAACATGGGCCAGGACTGCGCCACCGGCGTCGCCTTTACCCGCAACCCGTCCACCGGCGAGAACGCCTTCTACGGCGAGTACCTGGTCAACGCCCAGGGCGAGGACGTGGTGGCCGGCATCCGCACGCCGCAGCACCTGACCATCGCCGGCAAGCACGCCAACAAGTCCGACCTGCCGGCCATGGAAGAGGTGATGCCGGAGGTCTTCCAGCAGCTCAACGACGTCCGCCTGCGGCTGGAAAAGCACTACCGCGACATGCAGGACATCGAGTTCACGGTGCAGCAGAACAAGCTGTTCATGCTGCAGACCCGCAACGGCAAGCGCACCGCGCCGGCCGCGCTGAAGATCGCCGTGGACATGGCCAGCGAGGGGCTGATCGACAAGAAGGAGGCGGTCAAGCGCATCGACCCGGCCTCGCTCGACCAGCTGCTGCACCCGACCCTGGATCCCAAGGCGGAGCGCAAGGTGATCGCCAAGGGCCTGCCGGCCTCGCCGGGCGCGGCGTCGGGCAAGGTGGTGTTCACCGCCGACGAGGCGGAGAGCCAGGCCGGCCTGGGCGACGCGGTCATCCTGTGCCGCGTCGAGACCAGTCCCGAGGACATCCACGGCATGCACGCCGCCAGGGGCATCCTGACCACCCGCGGCGGCATGACCAGCCACGCCGCCGTGGTCGCCCGCGGCATGGGCCGCGCCTGCGTGTCGGGCGCCGGCGAGCTGCGCGTCGATTACAAGACCAAGACCATCATGGTCCGCGACATCGTCGTGAAGGAAGGCGACATCCTCACCATCGACGGCTCGACCGGCGAGGTGATGCTGGGCGAGGTGCCGACGATCCAGCCGGAGCTCAGCGGCGACTTCGCCACGCTGATGGGCTGGGCCGACGAGATCCGCCGGATGAAGATCCGCACCAACGCGGAGACGCCGCTGGACGCCCGCACCGCGCGCAAGTTCGGCGCCGAGGGCATCGGCCTGTCGCGCACCGAGCACATGTTCTTCGACCCGCAGCGCATCCTGGCGGTGCGCGAGATGATCCTGGCCGACAGCGAGAAGGGCCGCCGCGCCGCGCTGGCCAAGCTGGAGCCGTACCAGAAGCAGGACTTCATCGAGCTGTTCGAGATCATGGCCGGCCTGCCGGTCACCATCCGCCTGCTCGACCCGCCGCTGCACGAGTTCCTGCCGACCACCGAGGCCGACATGGCCGAGGTCGCCAAGGCCGCCGGCACCGACCTGCTGCGCGTCCAGCAGCGCTCGGTGCAGCTGCACGAGACCAACCCGATGCTGGGCCTGCGCGGCTGCCGCCTCGGCATCGCCTTCCCGGAGATCTACGAGATGCAGGCCCGCGCCATCTTCGGCGCGGTGGCGGAAGTGGCCAAGTCCGGCCAGACCGTCATGCCGGAGATCATGATCCCGCTGATCAGCACCAAGAAGGAGCTGGACATCCTGAAGACCATGGTCGACCGCGTCGCCAAGGAGACCATGGCGGCCACCGGCCAGACCTTCGAGTACATGGTCGGCACCATGATCGAGCTGCCGCGCGCGGCGCTGCTCGCCGGTGAGATCGCCGAGACGGCGGAGTTCTTCAGCTTCGGCACCAACGACCTGACGCAGACCACCTACGGCATCAGCCGCGACGACGCCGGCAGCTTCCTGCCCGACTACGAGCGCGCCGGCATCATGGAGCACGACCCGTTCGCCACCCTCGACCCCGAGGGCGTGGGCGAACTGGTCCGCATCGCCGCCGAGCGCGGCCGCAAGACCCGGGCGAAGATCAAGCTCGGCATCTGCGGCGAGCACGGCGGCGACCCGGCCTCCATCGCGTTCTGCGAGTCGGTCGGTCTCGACTACGTCTCCTGCTCGCCCTACCGCGTGCCGATCGCGCGTCTGGCGGCGGCGCAGGCGGCGCTCAGCTCGGACACCGTCAAGCGCGACTGATCCTTGCCGTGACGACGAAAGCCTCTTCCGGTCCGCCGGGAGAGGCTTTCTCTTTTTGCGTCGCGGCAGGGCGGGGCCGCTGATACACTGGTTCCATCGCTAACGATCTTTTGGGGCCGGGATGCCGGACGCGACGCTGCTCGCCTGGAAGGACGCGTGGTCCATCGGCGTGCCGGAGCTCGACCGCGAGCACGCGGCCCTGGTGCAGGACTTCGCGCGCCTGATCGACCCGGCGCGGCGCGGCGACCACGCCTTCCAGCGCGCCGCGCTCGACGCGCTGACCGAGCACGTCTGCCGGCACTTCGATCACGAAGAGCACCTGATGCGCGAGTGCGCCTACCCGGAGCTCCGCCGGCACGCCGAGGTGCACGCGATGCTGCTCCGGCAGCTCACCCAGTTCGAGGCGCTGCTGAACGCCCAGCCGGAGGACGGCGCCGGCCCGAGCATCCTGGACTTCGTCGGCCGCTGGCTGCTCGACCACATCCAGGAGGACGACATGCGTCTCGGCGTCTACCTGCGCGACCGGTTCCGGCAGCGCAAGGCGTCGTAGGCTACCGCCGCCACAGCTCCACGTCGCCCTCCAGCGGCGCCTGCCTGAGGGTGCGCAGGTAGTCCAGCTCCTGCGACACGGTCTCGCGCTCGGTCTCCGGGCGCAGCAGGCGGCGCATCGCCTTGCCGGTGGTGGGGAAGAAGTGGATGCGCCGGCCGGTGGCGCCGCCCAGGTCGCGGCCGGTCAGCCGCAGCCCCTCGCGCTCGACGAAATCCAGGGCGAAGGCGGCGTTGGCGACGCCGACGTCCATGCTGCTGTCGATCACCCGGGCGCCGCCGAACAGCTTGACCTCCAGACGCTCCTTCCGCGCGCCGCGCGCCAGCAGGTCGTTGATCAGCCGCTCCATGGCGACGCCGCCGTAGCGGGTGGCGATGCCGATGCCCCCCTCGGCCGGGGCGCCGGGCAGCAGGAAGTGGTTCATGCCGCCGACGCGCGCGACGGGATCGTGCAGGCAGGCGGCGATGCAGGAGCCCAGCGTCGTCACCAGCATGTCGTCGGCGCGCGACGAGATCCGGTGATGGCCCAGCACCACCGGCACGACGTAGGTCTTGAACTCGGGATCGTAGTAGGAGCCGTCGGCGCGCACGCCCTCGGCGCCGGCGCCCCGCCGGTCGTGCGCCACGTTGCCCGCGTGCCCTGCCATCACGGCTCCTCCTGTGCGTCCGACGCTAGACAGGATCGCTTAGGAAAGTGCTAACGCTGTCCACAATCAGCGGCTAAACGTTGTCTCCGCGAACATGGAAGGGCAGCAGGGCACATGAGCAATGGCCGCGACTGGACGTACGAGGCGATCCGGAAGATCGAGGCGGACTTCAACCGCTCGGCCGACACCCACCTGATCCGCCTGGATGTGCCGGCCCTGCCGGACATCACGCTGTACCTCAAGGACGAGTCGACGCACGCCACCGGCAGCCTGAAGCACCGGCTGGCCCGCTCCCTGTTCCTCTACGCGCTGTGCAACGGCTGGGTGGGGGAGGGGACGACGGTGATCGAGGCGTCCTCCGGCTCGACCGCGGTGTCGGAGGCGTACTTCGCGCGCCTGCTCGGCCTGCGCTTCATCGCCGTGATGCCGCGCGGCACCTCGTGCGAAAAGGTGGCGCAGATCGAGTTCTACGGCGGCCACTGCCATTTCGTGGACGACCCGACCACGGTGGTCGCCGAGAGCCGGCGGCTGGCGGCCGAGGTCGGCGGCCACTTCATGGACCAGTTCACCTACGCGGAGCGCGCCACCGACTGGCGCGGCAACAACAACATTGCCGAATCGGTCTTCCAGCAGCTGGCGCAGGAGGAGCATCCGGTGCCGGAGTGGGTCGTCTGCGGCGCCGGCACCGGCGGCACCTCGGCGACCATCGGGCGCTACCTGCGCTACCGCCGGCACGCCACCCGGCTGTGCGTCGTCGATACCGAGAACTCGGTGTTCGCCGAGTCCTGGCGCACGCGCGACCGCACGGTCACCCGCAGCCGGGGCTCTGCCA
This sequence comes from Azospirillum sp., assembly GCF_050789165.1. Classification (NCBI taxonomy): domain Bacteria; kingdom Pseudomonadati; phylum Pseudomonadota; class Alphaproteobacteria; order Rhodospirillales; family Azospirillaceae; genus Azospirillum; species Azospirillum sp. The sequence continues at coordinate 28,926 of NZ_JBOZRT010000033.1, read as the reverse complement.
TCGAGGGCATCGGCCGGCCGCGCGTCGAGCCCTCCTTCGTGCCGGAGGTGATCGACCACGTGATCGACGTGCCGGACGCCGCCAGCTTCGCCGCCATGCGCGTGCTGTCGCGGATGATCGGCCGCGCGGTCGGCGGCTCCACCGGGACCAACCTGTGGGGCTGCGCCGAGCTGATGGCAGAGATGCGGCGGACCGGCCGCGGCGGCTCGGTGGTGACGTTGCTCTGCGATTCGGGCGAGCGCTACCGCAACACCTACCACGACGACGCCTGGCTGGCGGCGCAGGGCTACGATCTGGCGCCGTGGACGGGGCGGCTGGAGCGGTTCTTCAGCGTCGGCGAGTGGTGAGGAACCTTGCCCCCTCCCTAGCCCTCCGCCGCTTCGCGGGAGAGGGAACTCCGCCGCCTCGTCGGCAGCCCCCTCCACCGCAACGCGGGGGAGGGATGGGGAGGGGGCAAAACCCTCCTCAAAGCAGGATGATCCACGTCGCCTCGCGCCCCTTCACGCCATCGCGCACATGCATCAGCACGCGCTGGCCAGGCGGCAGCAGGCCGACGCTGCAGCGGCGCAGCAGGCTCTTGTGCACGAACACGTCGCGACCGCCGTCGTCGGCGACCACGAAGCCGAAACCCTTGTCCGGCTTGAACCACTTCACCGTGCCGGCGGCCTCGGCCTCGTCGCCGGGTGCGGCGGGCGGCTGTGGCGCGGCGCCGCGCACCTCGACCAGGTCGCTGACCTGCGGCCCTTTGCCGCCGGGGACGACGCGGCAGACGATCTCGGTTCCCTCGGGGATGTCGTAGAGGCCGGCGCGGGTCAGCACCGAGACGTGCAGGAACGCAGCGGGCGAGCCGTCCAGCGGCGCCACGAAGCCGAAGCCCTTGGCCGGGTCGAACCATTTGACCACAGCGTTGACCTGGATGCCCTCGTGCAAGGTCCTGTCCCCCTACCCGAAGAAGGGATTTAGCCACACTCGAATTCGTCCCGCCAGTGTCTTTCCTCGGTTATCCTGGGACTGCCGAGGGGCGGGGCCGGCGGGTTGCTTTCCCGCCGGCCGCCGCCCATCTGCGGGAGTGGCAAGCCCGGCGCAGAACGGGCGACACGAAACAGGGGAGGTCAGTCATGGATGAAGCCGCCGAGGCTCTGTCCGGCAATCCTTGGGAGCGCGCCTATCCGGCGGACGTGGACTACCACGCGGCGCTGCCCCGTCGTCCGCTGCACGAATTGATGGATGAGGCGGCGCGCCGCTTCGCCGACCGTCCCTGCCTGGACTTCCTGGGCAAGCGCAGCACCTACCGCGAGATCGGCGCCCTGGTCGACCGCGCCGCCAAGGGCTTCCAGGAGATGGGCGTGCGCAAGGGGGTGCGCGTCGGTCTGTTCCTGCCCAACACGCCCTATTACGTCATCTGCTACTTCGGCATCCTGAAGGCCGGCGGCACGGTGGTGAACTTCAACCCGCTCTACGCCGAGCGCGAGCTGAAGCACCAGATCGACGACAGCGGCGTCGAGACCATGGTGACGCTCGACCTCGCCGTGCTCTACGACAAGATGGCGCGGATGCTGGACGAGACCGGGCTGACGCGCGTCGTCGTCTGCCCGATGGCGGAGATCCTGCCCTTTCCCAAGAACTGGCTGTTCCCCGTCGTCAAGCGCAAGGAGCTGGCGACGCTGCGCAAGGACGCCACCACCATTCCCTTCGCCCGGCTGACCGCCAACGACGGCCGCCCGGCATCGGTGTCCATCGACCCGGCCGAGGACGTGGCGGTGCTGCAGTACACCGGCGGCACCACCGGCGTGCCGAAGGGGGCGATGCTGACGCACGCCAACCTCACCGCCAACGCCGAGCAGTGCTCGCTGTGGTTCGTCGGGGCCGAGTCGGGGAAGGAGCGCATGCTGGGCGTGCTGCCGTTCTTCCACGTCTTCGCCATGACCGTGGTGATGAACCTGAGCATCCGGTTCGGCGCCGAAATCATCCTGCTGCCGCGCTTCGACCTCGACCAGGTCATGCAGACCATCCACGACAAGAAGCCGACGCTGTTCCCCGCGGTGCCGACCATCTACACGGCGATCAACCACCACAAGGACCTGGGCAAGTTCGACGTCTCGTCGATCCGCTTCTGCTTCTCCGGCGGCGCGCCGCTGCCGGTCGAGGTGAAGGAGGCGTTCGAGCGCAACACCGGCTGCATCCTGGTGGAGGGCTACGGACTGTCCGAGTCCTCGCCGGTCGCCACCGGCAACCCGCTGCGCGGCGTCAACAAGCCGGGCTCCATCGGCCTGCCGCTCCCCGGCACGGTGATCGAGATCGTCAGCCTGGAGGAACCGCGCCGCGTGCTGCCGCCGGGCGAGAAGGGCGAGGTGTGCATCCGCGGCCCGCAGGTGATGAAGGGCTACTGGAACAAGCCGCAGGAGACCGCCGAGACGCTGCAGGACGGCCGCCTGCACACCGGCGACGTCGGCACCATGGACGAGGACGGCTACGTCTTCATCGTCGACCGCATCAAGGACATGATCCTGTGCAGCGGCTTCAACGTCTACCCGCGCAACGTCGAGGAGGCGATCTACCTGCACCCGGCGGTGGCCGAGTGCGTGGTGGCCGGCGTGCCCGACGAGTACCGCGGCCAGACGGTGAAGGCGTACGTCCGCCTGCTCGACGGCGAGGACTTGACCCGGGAGGAGCTGTGCGCCTTCCTGAAGGACAAGCTGTCGCCCATCGAGATGCCGAAGATCGTCGAGTTCCGCGGCGAGTTGCCGAAGACGATGATCGGCAAGCTGAACCGCAAGGCGCTGCTGGAGGAGGAGAAGGCGAAGCGTGCCGGAGGAGAGCGTGTCGACCATGGCTGAGACGCCGCCCGAATCGGCGCCGGATCCGGCGGACGCCGAGAAGCGCCGACGGCTGCGCGGCTTCCTGAACCACCTCATCGCCTATTTCGCGGTGATGGTGGTGCTGGTGCCGGTCAACGCGGTGCTCGATCCCGGCCGCGCGTGGTTCGTGCTGCCGCTGGTCGGCTGGGGCGCGCCGCTGGCCCTGCACGCCGCCTACGCCATGGGCATGATCGGCAGGAAGCCGGGGGCGGGCGCATGAGCGGGCGCAAGGCAGTCCTGGCGCGCATCTCCGGCCGCGTGCAGGGTGTGTGGTACCGCGGCTGGACGGTGGAGCGGGCGAGCGCGCTGGGCCTCAACGGCTGGGTGCGCAACCGCGCCGACGGCACGGTGGAGGCGCTGTTCGCCGGCCCGGCCGACCGGGTGGACGCCATGCTGGCCGCCTGCCGCGAGGGCCCGCCGGCCGCCGCCGTCCGCGACGTGGCGGTCGAGCCGGCGCCGGATCCCGGCGGCGGCCCCTTCGAGCAGCGGGCGACGCAGTGACGCTCGCGTCTGGTTAGCGACTCGTTAGCCATGTCGGGCTAAGGTGCGCCGCATGAGGATCCTGGTTCCGCTTGCCGTTCTGATGCTGGCCGCGGCAGCGCCCGCGGGCGCCGCGTCCGTGGACCGCACCGACCCGCAGCATCTCAGGCCACCGCCGCCCGGCGGCTACGACCTGCCGCTGTCGCCGCCGGTGGTGAGGTTCCCGCTGCCGCCGCAGTGGCTGACCATCAAGAGCGACATGGACTGGCGCAAGGCCGGCGTCTTCGACAAGAAGCTCAGCGACGCCTGCGCCCTGCGGAAGTTCACCGAGAAGCTGCCGATGCGCTTCCGCGCCGCCTACAAGGGGGAGATCCTGGGCGTGGCCTTCGGGCACGGGCTGAACCTGGACGACCCCGGCAAGCTGGCCGATCCCAAGATGATCTATCTGTTCCGCAACGGCGACAGCACCCAGTGCGGCGTGCTGAAGATGCCGAACGACGACCCGCGGATCTCCGCTGGCAAGCCCGAGGCGGCCCGCTAACCCTCGGCGTCAGCCTTCCCGAACACCTCCTCCCACGTCGCCATCAGCGCCGAATCGACGTCCTCCATGGTCACCAGATGGCCGAGCGCCACCATGGAGGTCACCCCGTACTGGCTGATCCCGCACGGCACGATGCCGGCGAAGTGCGACAGGTCCGGCTCGACGTTCAGCGCCACGCCGTGGAAGGTCACCCAGCGGCGCACCCGCACGCCGATGGCGGCGATCTTGTCCTCCTGGCCCTTCAGCCCGCCGTACGGCCCCTTGTCGACCCAGATGCCGACCCGGCCCTCGCGGCGTTCGCCCTTGATGTTGAAGGAGGCGAGGGTGCGAATCAGCCACTCCTCCAGATCGTGGACGTAGGCCCGCACGTCCGCCCCGCGCGCCTTCAGGTCCAGCATCACGTAGGCCACCCGCTGCCCCGGCCCGTGGTAGGTGAACTGCCCGCCGCGGCCGGTGCGGTGCACCGGGAAGCGGTCGGGCTCCAGCAGGTCCTCGTCGCGGGCGCTGGTGCCGGCGGTGTAGAGCGGCGGGTGTTCCAGCAGCCAGACCAGTTCCGGCGCCGTGCCGGCGCGGATCGCCTCGACGCGGGCCTCCATCTCGGCGATGGCCTCCTCGTAGGGCATGGGCTCGTCGCTGATGCGCCATTCGATGGGGTTCATGGGTGGGCTGACCACTTTCTTTGCGTTTGATGAAATGCGCGGCTTGATCCCGCCATCGGGATCTGGTATTCCCCCGCCCACTCCGGTGCAAGCATCGGATGCCTACCAGGGATGCGGTCGTGGCGGAATTGGTAGACGCGCAGCGTTGAGGTCGCTGTGGCAGAAATGCCGTGGAAGTTCGAGTCTTCTCGACCGCACCATCTCCGGTTCTTCCGGGGGTTAAACGAAAAGCCCGCTGGCCGATGGCCGAGCGGGCTTTTTCGTATCCGGAGGCTGGCCCCAGGCTCTGTTCAGCGGATGAACACGTACTGGTCCAGCGACACCCGGCGCATGGTCTGCACGATGTAGGGCTGGGCGTTCACCACGGTGACGCTGCCCTGCCGCTCGCGGCAGCGGTTGGCCAGCACGAACAGCATGCCGATCGCCGTCGAATCCAGGAAGGTCAGGTAGCGCAGGTCGAGCGGCACCTCCGGCTTCGCCGTGAAGTCCCAGTGCGCCAGCATCTCGTGGAACTTGCGGCTGTCGTCGTAGGTGAAGCGTCCCGACAGCAGGATGCCATCCTGCCCGTCCACTTCGGTGAAGGCGTACTCCATCGCGCGAAACCCTGACCCGCTGTTGCTGCGCCCATATTACGCAGGTATGCGGCGGATTACACAAAGTTCACGCGTGGTCCCGCCCGACACGCTGGACAAAGGCGCGCCCCGCCTATATTCCGTGCGAGCCCCGTCGGCCGCGCCAAGCCGGGCCGCCGGGGCTCCTCGACAAGACCTAAGCGTGCACCCCGGTGCTGCCGAAGCGGGAGCGGACGATGGACGTGGCCGAAAACCGTGACCCGCACCAGCCGCCGCCGCATCAGCCGGAAGAGCCGCGCCACCCCTTCCGCGAGGAGGACGAGGAGCGCGCCTACGGCGTCGATCCCGACTTCGTGGAGGAGATCGGCGACCTGCTGCGCGACGGCCGCGCCGACGAGGTGCGCGCCGAGGTCGAGGATCTGCACGCCGCCGATGTCGCCGACCTGATCGAGCAGGTCGGCCCGGACGAGCGCGAAGCCCTCATCGACATCCTGCGCCCGAACTTCGACGGCGAGGTGCTGTCGCACCTCAACGAGGACCTGCGCGAGCAGGTCATGGAGCTGTTCGAGCCGAAGGAGCTCGCCGCCGCGGTGGCCGAGCTGGACACCGACGACGCCGTCGACCTCATCGAGGACATGGACGAGGAGACCCGCAAGGCGATCCTCGACAACCTGCCCGCCGAAGACCGCGCGCTGGTGCAGGAGAACCTGACCTACGAGGAATACACCGCCGGCCGCCTGATGCAGCGCGACCTCGTGGCGGTGCCGCAGTTCTGGACGGTTGGCAAGACGCTGGACTTCCTGCGCGCCTCGGGCGACGACCTGCCGGAGGACTTCTACGACCTCTTCGTGGTGGACCCGCTGCACCGGGTGGTCGGCGCGGTGCCGCTCTCACGGGTGATGCGGCAGAAGCGCTCGGTGCGCATCGCCGACATCGCCACCGAGGACCTGCACACCATCCCCGTCACCATGGAGCAGGAGGAGGTGGCGAACCTCTTCCGCCAGTACGCCCTGGTCTCCGCCCCGGTGGTCGACCAGGCCGGGCGCCTGCGCGGCGTCATCACCGTGGACGACGTGGTGCACATCATCGACGAGGAGGCGGAGGACGACATCCTCAAGCTCGGCGGCGCCGGCGACACCGGCGTCTACACGCCGATTCGCGAGATCTCCAGGTCGCGCCTGTGGTGGCTGCTGGTCAACCTGGTCACCGCCTTCATCGCGTCGGGCGTCATCTCGCTGTTCGAGGGGGCGATCGAGAAGGTCGTGGCGCTCGCGGTGCTGGCGCCCATCGTCGCCTCCATGGGCGGCAACGCCGGCACCCAGACGCTGACCGTGGTGGTGCGCGCGCTGGCGACGCGCGAGCTGTCGCCCGCCAACGTCTGGCGCGTCTTCGGCAAGGAGCTGGTGGTGGCTCTGATCAACGGCGTGGTCTTCGCCGTGCTGGTCGGCGCCATCGCCTGGGTGTGGTTCGAGCCCACCATCGGCGTCGTCATCGCCTGCGCCATGATCATCAACCTGTTCGTCGCCGGCCTGTTCGGCGTGATGATCCCGCTGGGCCTGGAGAAGCTGGGCGTCGACCCGGCGGTGTCGAGCACGGTGTTCCTCACCACCGTCACCGACGTGGTCGGCTTCTTCGCCTTCCTGGCGCTGGCGACCGTTTTTCTGCTGTAATTGTTCCCTCAAACGGCGGGCGGGGCCGTCCGGCCCCTTGCCTTCGCGGCCATGTGGCCGCGGGGCTCCCGGCGGATCCATCGGATCCGCCTGCCGCCAGCACAAACCTTGCGGGTTTGTGCGAGAGGCCTCAACGGCCCAGTCGCGCTACGCGCTCCAAAAACTTCTTGCTTTGGTTGCGGCGGCCCGTCAGCATGTGGGCTCGGCATGGGGTGCTGCGCGTGGTGCGCGGCTGAGATCAAACCCATCGAACCTGTCTGGGTAATGCCAGCGAAGGGAGCCGCCTATGAGCGATTCTGCGCCCGCAATCCATCCATCGTCCTCTAAGTCCCCGTCCGTCGCCGTGATCGGCGCCGGCGCCATCGGCCTGGGCATCGCCTGGCGGCTGGCGTCGGCCGGCGCCCGGGTCGATGTCTTCGACCAGGGCGAAGCCGGACGCGGCGCCACGCACGCCTCCGGCGGCATGCTCGCCGCCTGCATCGAGACCGAACCGGGGGAGGAGTGGATGCTCCCCCTCAATCGGGAGAGCCAGCGGCGCTGGCCCGCCTTCGCGGCCGAGCTGGAGGCCGCCACCGGCCTGTCGGTCGAGCTGCGCACCGAGGGCACGCTGTACATCGGCCACACCGCCGACGACATGGCCCGCCTGCGCTTCCTGCACGAGTTCCAGCGCGGCCTGGATCTGCCGATCGAGCTGCTGAACGGCGCCGAGGCCCGCCGGCGCGAGCCCTACCTGCAGCCGGGCGTGGCCGGGGCGCTGTTCAGCCCGGAGGACCATCAGGTCGAGAACCGGGCGCTCAGCCGCGCCCTGCACGCCGCCGTGCTGAAGGCCGGCGGCCGGGTGCACGAACACGCGGCGGTGACCCGCATCGAGCTGCGCGGCGGCCGGGCGGCCGGCGTGTGGGTGGGTGACACGCTGCACCCGGCGGACGTGGTGGTGCTGGCCGCCGGGGCGTGGTCGCGCGGCGTCGAGGGCTTGCCCGCCGCGGGCCGCCCGCCGGTCCGGCCGATCAAGGGGCAGATGCTGGCCCTGCGCATGGACCCGGCGGCGCCGCTGCTGCGCCACGTGGTGTGGACGCCCACCACCTACCTGATCCCGCGCCTGGACGGCCGTCTGGTGATCGGCGCCACCAGCGAGGAGCGCGGCTTCAACGAGGACCTGACCGCCGGCGGAATCTTCTCGCTGCTCGAAGGCGTGTGGCGGGCGGTGCCCGGCGTCGCCGAGCTGCCCATCGACGAGATGTGGACCGGCTTCCGCCCCGGCAGCCGCGACGACGCGCCGATCCTGGGAACCGGCGAGGTGGAAGGGCTGGTCTACGCGACCGGCCACCACCGCAACGGCATCCTGCTGGCGCCGGTGACCGCCGACGCGATCGCCCGCCTGATCCTCACCGGCGAGACCGATCCGGTAATCGCCGGGTTCGGCATCGGGCGGTTCCGGGAGGCGGCATGACCACCATCCGCGTGAACGGCACGGCGGAGCCGCTGGATGCGGCCTCCGTCGCCGACCTCCTGGCCACGCGCGGCATCGGGCCGGACACCCCGGCCGTCGCCGTGGCCCTCAACGGCGCCGTGGTGCGCCGGGCGCAGTGGGCGGAGACGCCGCTGCGCCCCGGCGACGATCTGGACATCGTCCGTCCCTTCCAGGGCGGCTGAGCGGGAGACTTCGACATGACGACTGACGACACGCTCACCATCGGCGGGCGCCGCTTCCGCTCGCGCCTGTTCCTCGGCACGGGGGGCTACCCCAACCAGAAGGCCATGCTGGACGCGCTGGCCGCCTCCGGCACCGAGGTGGCGACCGCCGCCATCCGCCGCATCAGCCTGGACGGCTACGGCGAGAGCCTGATCGACGTGCTGGGCGGCCGGGTGACGCTGCTGCCCAACACCGCCGGCTGCCTGACCGCGAAGGAGGCGGTGCTGACCGCCCAGCTCGCCCGCGAGGCGCTGGGCCTGGACTGGGTCAAGCTGGAGGTCATCGGCGACCGCGAGTTGCTCTATCCCGACTCCGAGGAGCTGCTGAAGGCCACGGCCGAACTGGTGGCCGACGGCTTCACCGTGCTGCCCTACTGCACCGACGATCCGGTGACCTGCCGCAAGCTGGCCGACGCCGGCGCGGCGGCGGTGATGCCGCTGGGCGCGCCCATCGGTTCCGGCCTAGGCATCCGCAACCCGCACGCCATCGAGGTGATCTGCGCCCGCAGCCCGGTGCCGGTGATCCTCGACGCCGGCATCGGCACGGCGTCCGACGCGGCGCTGGCGATGGAGCTGGGCTGTTCCGCCGTGCTGCTCAACACCGCGGTGTCCAAGGCGCGCGACCCGGTGCGCATGGCGGCGGCGATGCGCGACGCGGTGGCGGCCGGCTGGAACGCCCGGCTGGCCGGCCGAATCCCGCGGCGTTTCGGCGCGGAGGCGTCCAGTCCGCAACTCGGCTTGATCGGTTCGTGACTTCGCGCCAGTTTAGGCGGGTCTTTCCGCAACCGCGAGATACCCGACCGTGGCGCAGCCCAAGGAAGTTTCGTTCAAGCCCCGCGACCCCGACTGGAAGGCCCGCTGTCTGGCGGCGTTCGAGAAGCAGCCCATCGCCCGGACGGTGGGCATCTCCATCACCGCGCTGGAGCCCGGCTTCTGCGAGATGCGCCTGCCGTTCCGCGAGGAGCTGACGCAGCAGCACGGCTTCTTCCAGGCGGGCATCGTGGCGATGCTGGCCGACAACGCCGGCGGCTGGGCGGCCTACACGCTGATGCCGCCGAAGTCGGAGGTGCTGGCGGTCGAGTTCAAGATCAACTTGATGTCGCCGGCCAAGGGCGATGAGATGATCGCGCGGGCGCGCGTCGTGAAGTCCGGCCGCACGCTCACCGTCACTTCCATCGACGTGTCGATGCTGGACGGTGGGCGCGAGGTGGACGTGGCGCTGATGCAGCAGACCTGCATCGCCATCGTCGACTCCAACCAGTAAACCAGCGAGAGGGGACCATGAAGCGTTCGAGCGTTGCGGGTCTGTGTGCCGTGGCCCTGATGGCCGGGGCGGCGTTGATGGCCGGGCCCGCGCAGGCGAAGGAGCCGGCGGCCTGTCAGGCGATCTCCTTCCGCGCGATCCCGGCGGGCTCGCCCGACGGCGTGCAGGACGCCGGCCTGAAGCCCACCAAGTCCGGCAAGATCGAGATCAAGGCCGAGGTGCAGGGCGGTGCCGCCAAGAATTACTTCATGGCGATCAAGGGCAACAAGATCGACGGCGCCGACAAGGGCCCGAAGGTCTCCGACGGCTGCCTGAAGTCCAAGCACGTGGCGCTGCCCTACAAGACGCAGCCGGCCGGCGCCTGCACCGGCGAGCGCTTCCGCGTCGTCATCGAGACGCAGGGCGCCAAGAAGGTCGCCCAGTTCTTCGGCCTGCACGGCAGCGCCTGGGAGCACTGCTCCAGCGCGACGATGTGAGCGGATTGGCCGAAAGCCCCTTCCCCCTCGCGGGGAGGGGCTTTTCCACGCTTCCATACGCCACCGTATCTTCCCAAGCGCCGTTCCACCCGCTATGTTAGGGCAACGAACGACATTCCCCGGGAGGAACCCATGCTGTCCAACCAGCTGCCGTCGCTGAACTTCGACCTTGGCGAGACGGCGGACATGCTGCGCGATTCCGTGCGCAGCTTCGCGGCGGACGAGATCGCGCCCCGCGCGGCCGACATCGACCGCGAGAACGACTTCCCGGCCGACCTCTGGCGCAAGATGGGCGACCTCGGCATCCTCGGCGTCACCGTCGAGGAGGAGTACGGCGGCGCCGGCATGGGCTACCTGGAGCACGTGGTGGCGATGGAGGAGATCTCCCGCGCCTCGGCCTCGGTGGGCCTCAGCTACGGCGCGCACTCCAACCTCTGCGTCAACCAGATCCGCAAGAACGGCACCGAGGAGCAGAAGCGCAAGTACCTGCCCAAGCTGATCTCCGGCGAGCATGTCGGGGCGCTCGCCATGTCCGAGCCGGGCGCCGGCTCCGACGTGGTGTCCATGCGCCTGCGCGCCGACAGGAAGGGCGACCGCTACGTCCTCAACGGCACCAAGATGTGGATCACCAACGGCCCGGACGCCGACACCCTGGTGGTCTACGCCAAGACCGACCTCAACGCCGGCCCGCGCGGCATCACCGCCTTCCTCATCGAGAAGGGCTTCAAGGGCTTCTCGGTGGCGCAGAAGCTGGACAAGCTGGGCATGCGCGGCTCCAACACCGGCGAGCTGGTGTTCGAGGACTGCGAGGTGCCGGAGGAGAACGTGCTGGGCGGCATCGGGCGCGGCGTCAACGTGCTGATGTCCGGCCTGGATTACGAGCGCGCGGTGCTGTCGGGCGGCCCGCTCGGCATCATGCAGGCGTGCATGGACATCGTGATTCCCTATATCCACGACCGCAAGCAGTTCGGCCAGCCGATCGGCGAGTTCCAGCTCATGCAGGGCAAGATCGCCGACATGTACACCATCATGAACGCCGCCAAGGCATACGTGTACGCGGTGGCCAAGGCCTGCGACCGCGGCGAGACCACCCGCAAGGACGCCGCCGCCGCCATCCTCTATTCCGCCGAGAAGGCGACCTGGATGGCGCTGGAGGCGATCCAGGTGCTTGGCGGCAACGGCTACATCAACGAATATCCGACGGGACGCCTGCTGCGCGACGCCAAACTCTACGAGATCGGCGCCGGCACCAGCGAGATCCGCCGCATGCTGATCGGCCGCGAGCTGTTCAAGGAGACGGCGTAATCCGATGAGGGGGTAGGGCATGGGCTCGCTGATCGCCGCCGCCTTCCTGCTGGCCACGCATTTCGGCATCTCCTCGACGCCGTTGCGGGCCGCGCTGGTCGGGCGGATCGGCGAGCGGCCGTACCTCGGCCTCTACTCCCTCGTCTCCGCCGCGGCGTTCTGGTGGCTGGGCTCGGCCTACGCCGGCGCTTCCACCACGCCGCTGTGGCCGACGCACCCCTGGCAGGCCTGGGTGCCGCTGCTGGTGGTGCCGGTGTCGCTGCTGCTGCTGGTCGCCGGCTTCTCGACGCCGAACCCGACGGCGGTCGGGCAGACCGCCGGGCTGGAGCGGCCGGACGCCGCGCGCGGCATCCTGCGCGTGACCCGCAACCCGTTCCTCTGGGGCGTCGGTCTGTGGGCGCTGGCGCACATGGTGCCGAACGGCGACAGCGCCGCGCTGGTTCTGTTCGGCACGCTGACCGTGCTGGCCCTGGCCGGATCGGTCCTGATCGACGTCAAGCTCGCCCGGCGGCTGGGGCCGGCGTGGGACCGTTACGCCGCCGCGACCTCCAACGTTCCCTTCGCCGCCATCCTGGCCGGCCGCCAGCGCTTCGTCTGGTCGGAGATCGGCTGGGTGCGGCTGGCGGCGGCGCTGGTGCTGTACGCCGCCTTCCTGCACGCCCACAAGTGGGTGTTCGGCGTGTCGCCGCTGCCGGTGTGACGCGGAGCGGTGCGGCCGGCGGACGCCGAAACGGACCAGTGTGAGACATCGCGGGACCGTGGGCGGGGGCGCTCAGTACGTTTGCCGTGACCCACCGATGCATTTCCGGTACTTATGACGTCAACCGTGTCGAACCGGGCGTCGCATACTGTTCCATGGTGCGGACTGCAGGCGCGCGATCTGCCCGGGCAGGCAGCCCGGGCGTTTTGGACGAGTCCGTATAAAAATCATGGTGCAGGCATGCTGAAGGTTTTGCTCCCTTGGAAGTTGGAATCTTATAAACTTATCAATGGATACCATCCTCTTCTCGCAAGTTTTGTTGATGCCTGTCCGGATGGCATGGAATTCGTTGTGCCGGATGACTCCTCCACCTTTGGGGATGAGGAGGTTAAGCGCGTTACGTTCGAGTATATCAGGGAGACTCTGCTTTTCGGCGGGTTGGCTGCGGCGGGAAACGCCGATGTTACGAAATGGGTCAATGGTTTGATGTTCTCCAGAAATCCGGCCGATCAAATGCGGATTGAGTCGTATGCTGGAAAGGTTGACGTCGTTTTCCACCACACCGCGCCGGTTCATCTGAGCACCATTCCGTTCGTTCTTCACTTTGAGTCATTGACCACGTTGTTTTGTCCATATTTGAGCATGGGGGAAACCCGCGACGTCAATTTGAGGGAGCAGGCGGCGTTTGGGCTTGTAAAACGAACTTTGGAATCGGACGCCTGCAGGGGCGTTTTCACTCACCTGAAGGGCAGCCGTGACGCTCTTGTGAAGAGTTTCGCAAGCGACAAGATCGCAGAGAAAACACAGTATGTGCCGCTCGGTGTGACTGCTCCGGTGGATTTCGAGGAGCGGATCGTCCAAAAAATACAAGGAATCCCGCAGCGGCGCGGGTTGAACATCCTGTTCACCAACTCCGCGCACGCCCGTGTCGGCAACTTCTTTCTGCGCGGGGGCGTGGAGTTGCTGTTGGCCTTCCAACGGCTGCTGGAAAGTGCTCCCGATGCGACGCTGACCATCGTCTCCAAGAGACCACCATTCGAGTTGTTCCAGAACCTCAATATGCGGAATGTCGTCTGGATCGAAGAACCGATCGACGACGCCAAGCTCTACGAGCTTCTTCTGGATGCCGATGTGTTTGCGCTTCCGGCAGCCGGCCTGCACAGCTATTCGGCATTGCGGGCCCTGAAGTTCGGGGCCGTCCTGATCTGCAGCGACGCGCCGGGGTATGATGAATACGTGGTCGACGGCGAAACCGGAATCGTGGTTCCCGGGCGCTTGGCGCAGATCTATCAACCCGATCCGGAGACCGGCTGGATGAGGGACGATTATTCGAGCGCGTTGACGTGGCAGCCGCCGATTGCCGAGCGCCTCGGCGACGCGCTGGAGCGGCTGGCCGCCAACCCGGAGGAGCGCCACCGCATTGCCGCCGCCGCCTACGACCATGTCGCCCGCCATCACGCGATGGGGCCGTGGGTCCAGGGCATTGCCGCCATGCTGGGGGCCTGACCGGGCACCGGCTGCAGACCACCACGTCATGCCGCCGGCGTTACACTCTGTTACGCAACACCCGGCCGGCGGACATGGTGCCGTTACAGTGGGCGGCTAAGCATGGATGGTGCTCGACAACACCAACAAAGGGCGGCCATCCATGCTTCTCAGGCTGATTCGCGGAGACGCCGACTTTCCTTCGTCGCGGGAGGCGGAGCGCCGTCAGGAGCGGATGGAGAAGATCGTCAGCAACATGGTGATCGCGCTGGCGATCTTCTTCGTGTCGTTCTTCTTCGCGCTGTCCATCCTGGATTTCCTGCTGTAGCGCCTACTGGACCCTCATCCCCCGCACCGCGTCGGCCAGCGTCCGCCGCGCCTCGTCCACGTCCTTGCGGGCGGTGGCGAGATCCTTGGCGAGGCGTTCCAGCTGCGTCTCCGCCTCGCCCATCTTGGCCGCGGTGCGGCGGGCGAGGTCGCTGTTCGGCGGCAGCGGGCCGAGGTTCTCGCGCAGGCGCGCCTGATCCTTGATCACCTCGTCGCGCTCCCGCTCCACCGCGCCGACGCGGCGTTCGCGTTCGGCGACCGCGGTGCGCAGGGCGGCCACGCGGCCCAACGCCTCGCGCAGCGCGGGCGGCAGCTCGGACGAGGCGGCGTAGGCGGCGATGCGGTCGGACGACAAGCCGGTCAGCGCGACCTGCTCCTGCCGCGGCTGCTCGGCGACCGCGGTGAGCGTGACGGTGGCGCCGGCCGGCACCTCGACCGGCAGGCGGTAGGCGGTGGGCGTCGCTTCGCGCGCCCCCGCCGGCTCGACCAGCGTCCAGCCGGGGCGCCGCGGGTGCTCGACGATCACCGTGCGTGGCTCGCGGGCGGCGCCGGCCACGGTGTAGGTGGTGGTCTGCCGCTCGGTGACCGTCAGGTGCAGGACGCCATCGACGATGGAGGCGCGCGACAGCGTCTGGCTCGGCTGCTCGGCGCGGTCGATCCTGACCTTCTGGTCGACCGCGACGCTCAGCAGCCGCTGCTCCCCGGCCGGCAGCGCGGCGAGCTGGGCGTCGCCGACGTAGGACACCGTGCCGCCGTCGCGCTCGTACAGCGTCAGCACGCCGGGCGGCAGGCCGGTGCCGGAGTCGTTGTCCAACCGCACGGCGGCCAGCGGGTGGCGCGGCTGCGTCGCCGGCTGGTAGAGGTCGAGCCGTGCAGCCGGCACCGCGCGGGCGACGATGGGCAGCAGCAGCGAGCTGCCGTTCGGCGCCGACACCGGCTGCGGGTAGCGGAACAGGACCTGCGTGGTGGCCTCGGTCCCCTCGGCTGCCGCCGGCTGGGCGGAGCGGGGCGTGGGCGCCGGAGCCATCTTCGCCACCGGCGTGGCCCCGGGCGCCGGGGGCGGCGGCGCCATCTCGGCGCTGCGGGCCGCCGCCATCGGCATGGTCACCGCGCCCTCGTCCGGGCGGGGCAGCACGCGGCCCAGCACCTCGACCGGCACCTCGGGCCGGTTGACGTAATAGGCGGTGTAGAGCGCCTGCCGGAAGGTCACCGGGTTGCCGGACACCACGGTCAGGTCGACGCCGGTCCAGTCGGCGCCGCTCATGTTCTCCAGCACCGCCCAGCCCTGCAGGTCGCCCGCTTTGGCCTCGCCGGCCGGCAAGGTCAGGCGGTAGGTCGCCTTCCACAGCGGCGCTGCCACCACGTAGCCGACGCGGACGGTGCGCGGCCCCTCGCCGGTGCTGCGGATGGTCAGGCTGCGGCGGTCGCGGGCGGTGTGCTTCGCCGTCGCGGCCAGCGCCGAGTCGACCTGCGCCTGCAGGGCCGGGTCGGCGAGGCGCAGCGATTCGGCGTCCTCCAGCAGCACCTGCTGCAGTCCGTCAGGGGTCATCAGCGTGACGCGGTGTCGCACCGTGGTGCCGCCGCCGTTGGGCAGCGCCGCCGTCTCCTCGGTGACCGAGAGCAGGCGGCCGGCGATCTCGCGCGATCCGGCGGTGCGCACCTCGGCCCCCTTGAGCGCGGTGAGCAGGGCGGTCGGCGACTCCAGCGCCTCCGGCCCGAAGGGCAGTTCGCGGAACAGTTCGCGCAGCGGTTCCTCGCCGGGCAGGCCGATGGTGCCGACGCCGCCCTTGTCGTCGTACACGACGATGCTCTTCAGCACGTCGTCCACCTGGTCGCGCCGCACCTCCAGCGTCAGCTCGGCGTCGCCGGCCACCTCCGCCTCGTGCTCGAAATAGCCGACGCCGCCGGTGGACAGCAGCACGCGCTTCAGCGTCAGGCCCTCGGCCCAGGCCGGGCCGGCGGTCAGGACGGCGGTCAACACCAGGAGCGTCGGGCGGAGCATGCAAGCACCTAATCAATGGTCGCAGGGCACACCATGATACCGGCAAATCGGGAAACATTGCGGCCATGCGGTGGCGTATGTTGGAATGTGCGCCGCCCTGCGCTTAGATGGAGCGGGCCAACAATCAGATACCAGGAGGAAGGACACCATGGCCACCGAAGATCCCGTCGTCATCGCCGGCGCGGCGCGCACGCCGATGGGCGGTTTCCAGGGCGACCTGCTGGGCCTGACCGCGCCGCAGTTGGGCGCCGCGGCGATCAAGGCCGCCGTGGAGCGCGCCCGCGTCCGCCCGGAGGAGGTCGGCGAGGTGATCATGGGCTGCGTGCTGCCGGCCGGCCAGGGCCAGGCGCCCGCCCGTCAGGCGTCGCTCGGCGCCGGCATCCCGGAGGCCATCGGCTGCACCACCGTCAACAAGATGTGCGGCTCGGGCATGAAGGCGGCGATGCTGGCGCACGACCTGATCAAGGCGGGCACCGCGGATATCATCGTCGCCGGCGGCATGGAGAGCATGTCGAACGCCCCCTACCTGCTGGACCGCGCGCGCGGCGGCTACCGCATGGGGCATGGCCGGATCCTCGACCACATGTTCCTGGACGGGCTGGAGGACGCCTACGACAAGGGCCGCCTGATGGGCACCTTCGCCGAGGACTGCGCCCAGCACTACCAGTTCACCCGCGAGGCGCAGGACGCCTACGCCATCGAATCCCTCGCCCGCGCCCGCCGCGCCACCGAGGACGGCAGCTTCTCGGCCGAAATCGTCCCGGTGACGGTGAAGGGCCGCAAGGGTGATACGGTCATCGGCAAGGACGAGCAGCCGCTGAAGGGGGCGCCGGAGAAGATCCCGACGCTGAAGCCCGCCTTCCGCCCGGACGGCACGGTGACGGCGGCCAACGCCTCGTCGATCTCCGACGGCGGGGCGGCGCTGGTGCTGCTGAAGCGCTCCGAGGCCGAGCGGCGCGGCCTGCCGATCCTCGCCGCGATCCGCGGCCATGCCACGCACGCCCAGGCGCCGGCGTTGTTCACCACGGCCCCGGTCTACGCGATGCAGAAGGTGCTGGAGAAGACCGGCTGGTCGGCCAAGGACGTCGACCTGTTCGAGGTCAACGAAGCGTTCGCGGTGGTCGCCATGGCGGCGATGCGCGACCTCGACCTGCCGCACGACAAGGTAAACGTGCACGGCGGCGCCACCGCGCTGGGCCACCCGATCGGCGCATCGGGTGCGCGCATCCTGGTGACGCTGCTGGCGGCGCTGGAGAAGTACGGCCTGAAGCGCGGCGTCGCCTCGCTGTGCATCGGCGGCGGCGAGGCCACCGCGATGGCGGTGGAGCGGGTGTAAGGTTCTTGCAATCCCTCCCCCGCCGGAGGCGGGGGAGGGATCAACGACAAGAATGGGAGGAACGCCATGTCCCGCACGCTGATCTCCTCCGGGTCGGAGTTCGAGAAGGTCGCCGGCTATTCCCGCGCCGTGGTGGACGGCAAGTGGGTGTTCGTCTCCGGCACCACCGGGTTCGACTACGCCGCCGGCACCATTTCCGACGACGTGGTGGAACAGACCCACCAGACCTTCCGCAACATCAAGGCGGCGCTGGAGCGCGCCGGGGCGGGCTTCGCCAACGTCGTGCGCGTCCGCGTCTACCTCTGCGACTCACAGGACTTCCCGCGCGTGGCGCCGGTGCTGGGCGAGTATCTGGGCGACGTACGGCCGGCCAACACCACGGTGGTCTGCCAGCTGATCGACCCCCGCATGAAGATCGAGATCGAAGTCACCGCCAAGCGTGACGCCTGAGAACATTGGAGGAAACCGACCATGCGCCTGACCGAAGAGCAGGAGATGGTGCGCGACATGGCGCGCCGATTCGCGCAAGACCGCCTGAAGCCCGCCGCCGCGGAGCGTGACCGCACCCACGCCTTCCCCGCCGCGGAGCTGGCCGAGATGGGCGGGCTCGGCCTGATGGGCATGGTGGTGCCGGAGGAGTACGGCGGCGCCGGCACCGACTTCGTCGCCTACGCCCTGGCCATTGAGGAGATCGCGGCCGGCGACGGCGCCATCTCCACCATCATGGCCGTGCACAACTCGGTCGGCTGCGTGCCGATCCTGAAGTACGGCACGCCGGAGCAGAAGGAGCGCTTCCTGCGCCCGATGGCGCGCGGCGAGATGCTGGGCTGCTTCTGCCTGACCGAGCCGCAGGCCGGCTCCGACGCGGCCGCCATCAAGACGCGCGCGGTGCGCGACGGCGACTCGTACGTGCTCAACGGCTCCAAGCAGTTCATCACGTCCGGCAAGAACGCCCAGGTCGCCATCGTCTTCGCCGTCACCGACCCGGGCGCCGGCAAGAAGGGCCTGTCGGCCTTCATCGTCCCCACCGACACGCCGGGCTACACGGTCGCCCGTGTCGAGGAGAAGATGGGCCAGCACAGCTCGGACACGGCGCAGATCGTGTTCGAGGACTGCCGCGTCCCGGCCTCGCTGATGCTGGGGCGCGAGGGCGAGGGCTACAAGGTGGCGCTCGCCAACCTGGAGGGCGGGCGAATCGGCATCGGCGCGCAGGCGGTCGGCATGGCCCGCGCCGCCTACGAGGCGGCCCTGCAGTACGCCCGGGAGCGCGAGAGCTTCGGCACCGCCATCATCAACCACCAGGCGGTCGCCTTCCGGCTGGCCGACATGGCGACCCGCGTCGAGGCGGCGCGGCAGATGGTCCTGCACGCGGCCAGCCTGCGCGACGCCGGGCTGCCCTGCCTGAAGGAGGCGGCGATGGCCAAGCTGTTCGCCTCGGAGGCGGCGGAGCGCGTGTGCGCCGACGCCATCCAGGTGCACGGCGGCTATGGCTATCTCAACGATTTCCCGGTGGAGCGGATCTACCGCGACGTGCGGGTGTGCGCGATCTACGAGGGCACGTCGGACATCCAGCGGCTCATCATCTCGCGCCAGATCGCGGCGGAGTGAGCCGGCGGGGTCCGTGATTCGGGTGCCGGTTCGCAAAAAATTCCCCTCCCCCGCGATGGGGGAGGGGAGGCAAGGGGAAGCGCCCGGTCACCCTCCGGCTGCTTCGCCCGATGGGTCTGCGCGTGGAGGATCCGCGCGTCCGCGCAGGAGCCGTTCCGTGCATGGGCCGGCCGGCGCGCGCCCACGGAGGTGCGGTGCGCGCGCTCGAACCGGCGCTCCGTCTGGTCCAGGGTTCGCAGGGTCAGCACCATGTCCCGATATCTCCGTTGCGTCAGGCGGCGCGGCAGCGCGCCTGCGCCGATTCGATGTGGCGGCGCGCCTCGCTGAGCAGGGCGCGGTGCTGGGCGATCGCCTCGCGCACCGGAACCCGGTGGTTGTAGACGCGCACTTCGTTGAGGATGCGGTCGGCGCGGTCCAGCAGGGCCATGCGGTGCAGGCATTCTTCGAAGCCGTTCATCTCGTCCCCCGTTCGTCCAGCCGGGTCTGTCCCTTCCCCCGACGTTCAGCATTAAAGCGTCTCGATATGTCTTGCCGATTTCAGGTTTCTGCGTTTTTTGTTTCGCAGAGGGTCGGCGCTGTTTCACCCCACACACCCTTTCGCGGTAGGGGGGTAATGTGTTACAAGCCTGTAACCGGGAAGCCTGTGGGGCCCGGCGGCGTCCGAAAACGGGGCGATAGGGGAAAGCGCGATGCACATTCTTGCGGTCGATGACGACGAGCCGATTCGCGAGCTGCTGGCGTCCTACCTGACGGCCGAGGGGTACCGCGTCTCCACCGCACCCGACACGGCGAGCGCCAAGCAGGTGCTGGAGGGCGACCCGATCGACCTCGTGGTGTGCGACCTGCGCCTGCCGGACGGCGACGGCCTGGGGCTGGTGCGGCAGATCCGCACCGAGTCGCAGATCCCGGTCATCATCCTGTCCTCCAAGGACCAGGACGTCGACCGCATCGTCGGGCTGGAACTCGGCGCCGACGACTACCTGACCAAGCCGTTCAACCCGCGCGAGCTGCTGGCCCGCATCAAGGCGGTGCTGCGCCGCGTCTCGGCCGAGGCGCGCCCGGCGCGCGGCGCCGACGAGCTGCGCGCGGTCGTGCAGTTCGCCAACTGGGAGCTGGACCTCACCGCGCAGCGCCTGCGCAACCAGGAAGGCCGCGAGGTCGAGCTGACCAAGGCGGAGTTCGGCCTGCTCGCCGCCTTCGTCAAGCGCCCGCAGCGCGTGCTGAGCCGCGACCAGCTGCTCGACCTGACGCGCGCCGACGGGGCGGAGGTGTTCGACCGCTCCATCGACGTGCTGATCCTGCGCCTGCGCCGCAAGATCGAGGCGAACCCCAAGGAGCCGCGCATCATCAAGACCGAGCGCGGCGCCGGCTACGTCTTCGACGCCAAGGTGCGGGCGATCTGATATCAAAGGCGCCTGATGGTTTCCGTCAGGCGTCGTCCGTATGAGCATTCGGGCGTTGCCGCGACCGCCGCGCCGGGTTTAGCCTTTCCGGAAAAGCACTTCCGGGAGGAGACCCAGGATGGCCGCGCCCATCGATTTCTACTTCGACTTCGCGTCGCCCTACGGCTATTTCGCCAGCCTGCAGATCGACGACCTCGCGGCGAAGCACGGCCGCACGGTGACGTGGCGCCCGGTGTTGCTGGGCGCGATCTTCAAGGTCACGGGCATGAAGCCCAACCTGCAGCAGCCGCTGCGCGGCGAGTACCTGCAGCACGACGCCACCCGAATAGCCCGCCTGCTGGGCTGCCCCTTCACCTTCCCCGCGTCGACTCCGGTGAACCCGGTGGCGGCGTCGCGCGCCTACTGGTGGCGCTTCGCCGAGGATCCGGAGGCGGCGAAGGCGATCGCCCGCGCGCTCTACCGCGCCCACTGGGGCGAGGGCCGCGACATCGGCAACGCCGATACGGTGGCCGAGATCGCCGGCACCACCGGCCTCGACCCCACCGCCGTGTCGGCCGGCATGCAGGATCAGACGGTGAAGGACCGCCTGCGCGCCGAGACCGACGGCGCCATCGGCCGCGGCGTCTTCGGCTCCCCCTTCGTGCTGGTCGGCGACGAGCCCTTCTGGGGCTGGGACCGGCTGGACATGGTGGACCGCTGGCTGGCGACCGGGGGGTGGTGAGGGGCGCCGCGGCGCCCCCGCCTCTCGTCGCTCCGCGTGCGAAACCGCTTGCCCATACGGCACCGTATGGTGCAATCTGCCCCGGTCCTGGCAGAGAAGGGTGCGCGGAAGCACCGCCGGCGGGGAGGAAGTACGAATGGCCGTTTTGACGTCCGCGCTCGACACGCGCGGGGAAGAGTTCGCCCGAAACCGCGAGGCCATGCAGGCTTTGGTCGGCGATCTGCGCGACAAGGTCGCGAGCGTGAAGCTGGGCGGCGGCGCCAGGGCGCGCGACAAGCACACCGCGCGCGGCAAGCTGCTGCCGCGCGACCGCGTGCAGGCGCTGCTCGATCCGGGCTCGCCGTTCCTGGAATTCTCGCAGCTCGCCGCCTACGGCCTCTACAACGACGAGGTGGCGTCGGCCGGCATCATCACCGGCATCGGCCGGGTGTCCGGGCAGGAGTGCGTGATCGTCGCCAACGACGCGACGGTGAAGGGCGGCACCTACTTCCCGATGACGGTGAAGAAGCACCTGCGGGCGCAGGAGATCGCGCAGCAGAACCGGCTCCCCTGCATCTACCTCGTCGATTCCGGCGGCGCCAACCTGCCGAACCAGGACGAGGTGTTCCCCGACCGCGACCATTTCGGCCGCATCTTCTACAACCAGGCCAACATGTCGGCGCAGGGCATCGCGCAGATCGCCGTCGTCATGGGTTCCTGCACCGCGGGCGGCGCCTACGTGCCGGCGATGTCGGACGAAGCGATCATCGTGCGCAACCAGGGCACCATCTTCCTGGGCGGCCCGCCGCTGGTGAAGGCGGCGACCGGCGAGGTGGTGTCGGCCGAGGACCTCGGCGGCGCCGACGTGCACTCGCGAATCTCCGGCGTCACCGACCACTACGCCATGAACGACCGGCACGCGCTGGCGCTGGCCCGGCGGGTCGTCAGCAACCTGAACCGGAACAAGACGCCGCAGGCGGCGCTGCGTGCGGCGGCGGACCCGCGCTACGCCGCCGCCGACCTGTACGGCGTCATCCCCTCCGACCCGCGCAAGCCCTACGACGTGCGCGAGGTGATCGCCCGCGTCGTCGACGGCTCGGAGTTCGACGAGTTCAAGGCGCTGTACGGCACCACGCTGGTGTGCGGCTTCGCGCGGATCTTCGGCTACCCGGTGGGCATCGTCGCCAACAACGGCATCCTGTTCTCCGAATCGGCGCAGAAGGGCGCGCACTTCGTCGAGCTGTGCAGCCAGCGCGGGATTCCCCTGGTCTTCCTGCAGAACATCACCGGCTTCATGGTGGGCCGCAAGTACGAGGCCGGCGGCATTGCCAAGGACGGCGCCAAGATGGTGACCGCGGTCGCCACGACGAAGGTGCCGAAGTTCACGGTGATCATCGGCGGCAGCTACGGCGCCGGCAACTACGGCATGTGCGGCCGCGCCTACTCCCCCCGCTTCCTGTGGATGTGGCCGAACGCCCGCATCTCGGTGATGGGCGGCGAGCAGGCGGCCGGCGTGCTCGCCCAGGTCAAGCGCGACAACCTGGAGGCCCAGGGCAAGAGCTGGGACCCGGCGGAGGAGGACGCCTTCAAGGCGCCGATCCGCGCGCAGTACGAGGAGCAGGGCCACCCCTACTTCGCCTCGGCGCGGCTGTGGGACGACGGCATCATCGACCCGGCGGACACCCGCATGGTGCTGGGCCTCGGCCTGTCGGCCGCCTACAACGCGCCGGTCGAGCCGACCAATTTCGGCGTGTTCCGCATGTGACGGGAAGGGCAGCCCCATGAGCGACATCCTCACCGACATCCGCGCCGACGGCGTCGCCACGGTCACCATGAACCGCGGCGAGGTGCACAACGCCTTCAACGAGACGGTCATCGCCGACCTCGCCGACGCCTTCCAGCGCCTGGGGGCCGACCCGGCGGTGCGGCTGGTTCTGCTGCGCGGCACCGGCAAGAGCTTCTCGGCCGGCGCCGACCTCTCGTGGATGCAGCGCATGGCCGGCTACGGGCACGACGAGAACGTGGCCGACGCCATGGGACTCGCCGTCATGCTGCGCACGCTCGACACCTGCCCGAAGCCGACGGTGGCGGTGGTGCAGGGGCCGGCCTACGGCGGCGGGGTGGGGCTGGTCGCCGCCTGCGACATCGCGGTCTGCGCCGACACCGCCAGCTTCGCGCTGACCGAGGTGAAGCTCGGCCTGATTCCGGCGGTGATCTCGCCCTATGTGGTGGCCGCCATGGGCGAGCGCGCCTGCCGCCGCTACTTCCTGACCGCCGAGCGCTTCTCCGCCTCCGAGGCGCACCGGCTCGGCCTCGTGCACGAGGTGGTGCCGGCGGGCGAACTGGACGCCGCGGCCGAGGCCATGGTCGTCCGGCTGATGGAGGGCGCGCCCGGCGCCCAGGGCGCCGCCAAGGACCTGATCCGCACCGTGGTCAACCACCCCCTCGACGACGCGCTGGTCCGCGACACCGCGGAGCGCATCGCCCGCCAGCGCGCCAGCGCCGAGGGCAGGGAAGGGGTCGGCGCGTTCCTCGGGAAAACCAGGCCGGGCTGGCAAAATCGCTGACTCCCCGCGACCTTGCGGCGCTATAAGAACCGGCTGATTTTTGCTTATAGTGTCGTATGGATCAGACGGTTCCCGAGCGTCGTGCCAAGGCGGCTTCCCCGTCTTCGGCCACCCCTGCGCCGCACCCGGCCGCACGCCGGTCGTGGCTGGGCGGGGCGATGTTCACGGCGTTCCTGCTCGGCCTGATCGCGCTGTCGATCCGCTCGGTCTCCGGCGATCTGGCGTTCGTGCTGCTGGGCTCGGTCGGCATCGTGGTGGGCGTGTTCCACTACGTGTTCCCGGGCAGCCAGTTCTTCACGCTGGCGCTGGCGAACTTCATCGGCGTGTACGCCTGCATCTTCGTCTTCTTCCTGGAAAGCAACTTCCACTCCATCGGCCCGCTGTCGCAGGGGGTGGGCTTCGCCATGCCGCTGATGGCCTTCCTTGGCGGGGCGTGGTGGCGGGCGCGGGACATCCGCTCCATCGTCCAGTCGCGCCGCCTGCGCGAGGGCGGGCAGCTCGACCGGGTGTTCCTGTGGATGGCGCCGGTGTGGGGCATCGGCGCGCTGACCTTCCTGGTCCCCGGCCACGACATGGCGCCGGAGCTTCTGTCCGAGCTGTTCGTCGCCGCCATGGGCGCCATCGCGCTGGTGGTGCTGTTCGTCAGCCGCGACATCGCCATCTTCCTGCTCGACGCCGGGCTGCTGTTCGAGGGCTTCTTCCAGCAGGCGTCACGCCTCGTGCTGCCGGCCTTCGCCTTCCTGACCTTCTACTCGCTGACCATCATCCTGTTCGGGTCGCTGTACACGATCATGGACCGCTTCATGGGCGAGCCGAACTTCATCATCGACGGCGTGCGGCGCGACCTGACCTTCCCCGAAGGGCTGTACTTCTCGCTGATCACCTTCGCCACCGTCGGCTACGGCGACATCTACCCGATCACCGGCGCGGTGCGCATCGTCTGCGCGGTGGAGATCGTCACCGGCGTGCTGTTGTTGTTGTTCGGCTTCAGCGCCATCATCGGCCACGCCCGGCCGCACGACCGGGCGGACCATCGGGATCCGTTGTGACGGGCACGCACCCGCTTTACAATACGGTACCGTATAGATAAGCTGCGCCCAGAAGAAGAAGGCACCGGGGAGGACCAGGGCCGTGTTTTCCAAGATTCTCATCGCCAACCGAGGCGAGATCGCCTGCCGCGTCATCCGCACGGCGCGCCGCATGGGCCTGAAGACGGTGGCGGTCTATTCCGACGCCGACGCCGAGGCGATGCACGTGGCGATGGCCGACGAGGCTTACCGCATCGGCCCGGCGCCGGTGCGCGACAGCTACCTGAAGATCGAGGCGATCCTCGATGTCGCCAGGCGCTCGGGCGCGGAGGCGATCCATCCCGGCTACGGCTTCCTGTCGGAGAACGAGCGCTTCGCCGAGGCGTGCGCCGCCGCGGGCGTGGTCTTCATCGGTCCGCCTCCCTCCGCCATCCGCGCCATGGGCGGCAAGTCCGAGGCCAAGGCACTGATGGAGACGGCCGGCGTGCCGCTGGTCCCCGGCTACCACGGCGCCGACCAGGACCCGGCGCTGCTCCGCGCGGAAGCCGAGCGCATCGGCTGGCCGGTGCTGATCAAGGCCTCGGCCGGCGGCGGCGGCAAGGGCATGAAGGTGGCGGCCGCCGCCGCCGAATTCGACGCCCAGCTCGCCAGCGCCAAGCGCGAATCGGCGGCGGCCTTCGGCGACGACCGCGTGCTGATCGAGAAGTACCTGGAGCGCCCGCGCCATGTGGAGATCCAGGTCTTCGCCGACGGCCAGGGCCGTTGCGTCTACCTGTTCGAGCGCGACTGCTCGATCCAGCGCCGCCACCAGAAGGTGATCGAGGAGGCGCCGGCCCCCAACCTGCCCCCCGAGGTGCGCCGCCGCATGGGCGAGGCGGCGGTGGCCGCCGCCAAGGCGATCGGCTACGTCGGCGCCGGCACGGTGGAGTTCCTCTACGACCCGGCGCAGGGCGGCTTCTACTTCATGGAGATGAACACCCGTCTGCAGGTCGAGCACCCGGTGACCGAGATGATCACCGGCCAGGACCTCGTGGAATGGCAGCTCCGCGTCGCGTCGGGGGAGCCGCTCCCCGTCGGCCAGGATGATTTGACCATTCAGGGCCACGCCATCGAGGCGCGCCTGTACGCCGAGGACCCGGACCGCGACTTCCTGCCCCAGACCGGCACGCTGGAGCACCTGGGCTTCCCGCCCTGCGGCCCGCACGTGCGCGTCGATGCCGGCGTGCGCGCCGGCGACGCCATCTCGGTGCACTACGACCCGATGATCGCCAAGCTGATCGTCTGGGACGTCGACCGCGCCTCGGCGGTGCGCCGCATGCGCGCCGCGCTCGGCGCCACGCAGGTGGTCGGTCTGGCCACCAACGTGCGCTTCCTGGAGGGGCTGGCGAGCCACCCCGCCTTCCTCGGCGCCGACCTCGACACCCGCTTCATCGAGCGCCACCGCGCCGACCTGCTGCCCGAGCCGGCGTCCGCCGGCCCGCGCGCGCTGGCGCTGGCGGCGCTCGGCGTGCTGCTCGACCGCGAGCGGAGCGCCCGCGAGACCGCGTCCGCGTCCGCCGACCCGTGGAGCCCGTGGGCCCGCACCGACGGCTGGCGGCTCAACGAGGAGGCGCGCGACACCCTGATCTTTCGAGAAGGTGGGGGCCGCGAGAACGGCGAGGACCGCCTGGTCGGCGTCGTCTACCGCCGCGACGGCTACCGGCTGGAACTGCCGGGCGGCGAGTCGGTGACGGCCGGCGGCGAGTTCAACCCCGGCGGCACGCTGGAGGCCGACCTCGATGGCGTGCGCCTGTCCGCCGTCTGGGTGCGCCAGGGCGGCGACATCACCGTCTTCCACCCCGGTGGCAGCCACCGCCTGACTCTGGTCGAGCCGCTGACCGGCGCGCTGGACCAGGACGTTCCCGGCGGCCGCGTCGCGGCGCCCATGCCCGGCAAGATCATCGCGCTGCTGGCCGAGCCCGGCTCCAAGGTCGAGAAGGGCCAGCCGCTGCTGGTGCTGGAGGCCATGAAGATGGAGCACACCCTCAAGGCTCCGAGCGCCGGCACCCTCACCGCCTACCGCTGCGCCGTCGGTGACCAGGTGGAGGAGGGCAACGAGCTGGTGAGCTTCGAGGCCGAGGGGTGAGCCGCGGCGTCGCTCGCAAGATCGACACGGATTTCACGGATTGAGCCACGGATTTCACGGATTTTCTTTCTCATGCGCAGCACCGGCTGGAGGGTCGGCGGGTGCGTCGCAAGGCTCTCAAAATCCGTGCAATCCGTGCAATCCGTGCCCAAATCCGTGCAATCCGTGTGAATGTTGTTCCCCGCACGCGGACCCATGGTCCTGCAGGAGCTGATGACGATGCCCTATCCCGCCCGCGTCAAGATCGTCGAGATGGGCCCGCGCGACGGCCTGCAGAACGAGCCGGCCATCGTCCCCCTGGACGCCAAGGTCGAGCTGATCGAGCGTCTCGCCGACGCCGGCCTGCCGGCGGTCGAGGCCGGCGCCTTCGTCAGCCCGAAGTGGGTCCCGCAGATGGCCGATTCGGCCGAGGTGCTGCAGCGGATCCGCCGCAAGCCCGGCGTCTCCTACCCGGTGCTGGTGCCCAACCTGAAGGGCCTGGAGTCGGCCATCGCGGCGGGCGCGCAGGAGATCGCGGTGTTCGGCGCCGCCTCCGAAGCCTTCTCCCAGAAGAACATCAACTGTTCCATCGCCGAGAGCCTGGAGCGCTTCGCCCCGGTCTGCGCCGAGGCGCTGGCCAAGGGCCTGAAGGTGCGCGGCTACGTCAGCTGCGTGCTCGGCTGCCCCTACGAGGGCGCGGTCGCCCCGGCCAAGGTGGCGGAGGTTGCGGCCAGGCTGATCGACCTCGGCTGCTACGAAGTCTCGCTCGGCGACACCATCGGCGTCGGCACCCCGGCGCAGGCCCGCGCCATGCTGGAGACGGTGGCGCGCGCCGTGCCGGTGGAACGCCTGGCGCTGCATTTCCACGACACCTGGGGGCAGGCGCTCGCCAACATCCTGGCTTGCCTGGACCTGGGCGTCGCGGTGCTGGATTCGGCGGTGGCCGGGCTCGGCGGCTGCCCCTACGCCAAGGGGGCGTCCGGCAACGTGGCGACCGAGGACGTCGTCTATATGCTGCATGGCCTGGGCATCGAGACGGGCATCGACCTGGACGCGCTGGCGGCGACCGGTGCTTGGATCTCCGGCGTGCTCGGCCGGCCGACGGCGTCGAAGGCCGGGCGGGCGCTGGCTGCACGTGCGGCGTGATGGCGCAAGAATTCGGTAACCCGCGCGTGCGACACTCGCCGGCATTCTAAGGGGGAGAACGCACCGATGTCCGAGGGAGTTGTTGTCGGGGTCACCAACTGGATGCAGATGTTCCGTTGGATCGTGAAGCTGATCCGCGACGACTTCGGCATCGACGAGAAGGGGCTGACCCGCACCGCGGTGCTGGAGGAGATCGGCCTCGCGCCGGAGCAGCTGGAGCAGGTACTCGACTTCATCCGCGAGGGCTTCGAGGTGCAGTTCCCCGAGGACACGCTGGACGAGGCCATCCATCTGGAAGACCTCTGCATGCTGGTCAGCTGGATGAAGGGGTTCTACAAGAAGCCCGACTTCGTGACCGACGAGTTCGAGGCGCGCTGCCGCTCGCTGAACCCCATCCCGGCCTGAGCCGGGCGGGCAGGGCAGGGGCGGCGCCGGATTCGGCGGCGCGTCCCGCAGCATCGACAGTTCCCATGCCCCTGAACCTGATCAAGCTCGCCGTCGGCATCCGCGACATCGACCACCTCCGCGAGGTGCACGCGCGCCGCGCCGCCGACGGCATCGTCCCCGTCTACACCCGCATGATTCCCAAGCGCGCCGAGGAGATCGTCGGCAGCGGCTCGCTCTACTGGGTGATCCGCGGCTCGACCTGCGTGCGCCAGCGCGTGGTCGCCATCGACACCGGAGTGGACGAGGAGGGCAAGGGCTACTGCATCATCAGCGTCGCCGCCGACCTCGTTCCCACCGTCCCCACCGCGCAGCGCCCCTTCCAGGGCTGGCGCTATCTGGAGCCGGCCGCCGCACCCGCCGACCTGTCGGAGGCCGGTGCGGCCGGCGACGAGCTGCCGCCCCACCTCGCCGCCGAACTGCGCTCGCTTGGCCTGCTCTGAGAAAAAACGTCATAAAGCGAAAAAAGCGCTTGCCAGGGGGGCTGAGGCGCCCCTATAAACCGCTCCACCGACGGGGCGGCCACTGAGGCGGTGCCGGCGGGGACATCCCGGAGGGT